>JAOPWF010000698.1 GCA_025965815.1 Mycobacterium sp. | reverse complement strand
GGTCACAACGTCGTCACCGGGCGCGTCGACGTCACGTCGCAGAGTTCCGTTGCCGAGCTGGCGGATTTCGCGGGCTCGTGCGGCCGGCTCACCCACGTCGTTCACACGGCTGGACTCTCGCCACTGCAGGGCTCGGTGGAGGCCGTCCTGGCTGTCGACCTGCTGGGTGTCGCGTTGGCTCTGGACGAATTCGGCAAGGTCATCGAGTCCGGCGGAGCGGGCGTCATCATCTCGAGCATGGCGGCGCATTTCTACCCGCCGATGGACCCAGGCGTCGAGCTGCAGCTGGCCACCGCCCCCGTCGATGAGCTGCTGAACCTGGAAGCCTGTGCGCCGGCCGCCATCGCCAGCAGCCAACAGGCGTACCCATTCGCCAAGCGAGCCAATCAACTTCGCGTGGCTGCCGCCGCCGGTATATGGGGGCAACGCGGCGCCCGAATCAACTCCATCAGCCCTGGCATCATCTCCACCGCAATGGGACGGCAGGAACTGGACGGGGATTCGGGTCAGGTGATGCGGGCCATGGTCGACAGCTCGGCGACGGGACGAGTCGGCACACCCGACGACATCGCCGCCGCCGCCGACTTCTTGCTGAGCCCCGCAGCGTCATTCATCACCGGGATCGACCTACTTGTCGACGGCGGCGTCGTCGCAGCGGTTCGATCGGGCGGCCTCGCGCTCAGCGGCGCGGACAGCTCGCCATGAATTCCATCACCAGTGGTGAGGACAGTTCCCGAGCTGGGACCAAGCTTGTGATCGGGGCCAGCGGCTTCCTGGGGTCCCATGTTGTTCGTGAACTCGTAACCAGCGGCTATCACGTCCGCGTGATGTTGCGTCGAACAAGCTCGACGAAGGGCATCGACGACCTCGATGTTGAACGTTGCTACGGCGATGTCTTCGATGACGCGGCACTTCGTTCCGCCATGGAAGGCTGCGATGTCGTGTACTACTGCGTCGTGGATGCGCGCATGTGGCTGCGCGACCCGGCTCCGTTGTTCCGCACCAATGTCGATGGGTTGCGGCATGTGCTGGGCGCCGCTGTGGAAGCTGGACTTTCCAAGTTCGTTTTCACCAGCACGACTGGCACACTTGCCATCAGCGATGCCGATCTGGTGACTGAGGACGATGCACACAATTGGGATGAAGGCGGCGCGTACATCCAGTCGCGGGTGGCCGCCGAAAATCTCGTCTTGGAGTATGCCCGCGACAAGGATCTACCCGCTGTCGCACTGTGCATCTCGACGACCTACGGCCCCGGTGATTGGCAGCCAACGCCGCACGGATCGGTTATTGGGCGCGTCGCCAAAGGCGCTTTCCCCTTCAATTTCGACTTTTCCGCCGAAGTGGTCGGGATTGAAGACGCCGCGCGCGCAATGGTTCTTGCCGCAGAACGAGGCAGAATCGGAGAGCGCTACATCATCTCCGACAAGTACATGAGCACCCGCGATGTTCACGCCGTCGCAGCCCGCGCCGTAGGCGTCGCGCCACCCCGCATCAAACTGCCCCTGAAACTGCTTTACGTTGCCGCACATATCAACGACCTGGCCGCGCGCCTCTTGCGCCGCGACTTACCCTTCGCCGTCGTCGGCCTACGCATGGCCGAGTTGATGTCGCCCTTGGACCACGGCAAGGCCGAGCGTGAACTCGGGTGGAAACCGGAGCCGGTTGAGAAGTCAATCGCCGAAGCAGCGAGGTTCTTTACCAACGCATCGCACTGACCTCACCGCTGAAGCCCCACCATCTAGGACCAGAACGGTTGGCGACCGGATCCGCTGCCGAGGCGCCGGGCTCAGTTGAATCTCTGCGGCGATTCTTCGTGCCACGATGGGGTGGGCGATGTCGAGGACTGGAGTCAGAGGGTGAAAAGCATCAGCGCCGGAGGATCGGCTCGGCCGACCAAAGCCGATGTCGCGCGCCTGGCGAACGTGTCCACGGCGACGGTCAGCTATGTGCTCAACAATGCCGAGGGCCGCACCATCTCACCTCGGACCCAGAAGGCCGTTCGCCGCGCAGCCGAGGAGCTTGGGTACCGCCCCAACCTGGCTGCACGCAATCTGGCACGGGGTGGCAGCGGGGTGGTGCTCTACGTCATGCCCCGGATAGCGCTGGGGGAGTTGCCCATCGAGGTCGGAAGCCGGCTCACGACGGCGTTAGCGCGCCGCGGCATCATGCATGTACTCCAATTCGAAACCGACGACGACCAGAACGTGGTCGAAGCCATCGCCGACCTTGATCCCATCGCGGTCACTAGCCTGTTTCCGCTCACCGGCACCGCCGCGGCGGCCGTCGTCGCTGCCGGTGTGCCTCAAATCCACCTTGGCAGCAGCCAGTTGCATGCGATCGGGACGCTTCATATGTCCGTAGGTGAGATGCGGATAGAGCACTTGGTGTCGCGCGGACATCACAGGCTGGCTTTCGCGTACTCCGGTGTCCCCAAGTGGCGGCCCCTGGGTGATTACTGGCTTCGCGGGGTGCGTGCTGCGGCTGGCGACCGATCGTTGCCTGAAGTGGTGGTCGCAGAGATCACGGCCCGCGACGCCGCCGATGTGGTGAAAGGCTGGGTCGATAGCGGTGTGACGGCAGTCTGCGCGCAGAGCGACGACACGGCGTTGGTCGTCCTGCACGGCGTTCGGGAAGCCGGCCTGCGTTGCCCGAAAGACTTGGCGGTCATGGGCGTTGACGCCATCCCGGCTGGCGAAGTCAGCGCCCCACCGCTCACCACGATCGCGTTCGACGCTACGGCGATCGTCGACGTTGCAGTCGAGGCGATGATGTCCGAGCTTGGCTTTCCAGAGTCGGGGGAAGAACCCACGACCACAGACGTCGCGACCCTGATCCACCGCGCCTCAACCTGACCGCCGACCAATTGATTCCTTAGGGCCGCTCGACAT
>JAOPWF010000781.1 GCA_025965815.1 Mycobacterium sp. | reverse complement strand
AATCTCTCGATGTCGTCGTTGTCGTGCAGGTCCAACTCGATGCTGCGTTTTCCACGCAACAGACCCGGCCACCCCGTGATCTGACGCAACGGGCTACCGCCGGGCGGCTCCACCATGATGACGTCGGCTCCGCAGTCGGCCAGGAACTGACTCGCCTCGGCGCCCGGCAGGGTGGACGACAGGTCGACCACGACAAGGCCGTGTAGCGGCCCCCGCCGGGTGCCCGTCTGCTGAGCTGACGCCACTGAGCGTCCTTTCGCCGCGAAATCAGAATCGCGCTCTAATATAGAGAGACCCGGTCGGCGGCGGAACCTTTTGGTCGATTCAGCCGAGTTCGCGAAGCACCGAGATCAGGGGGCCGGCGTCGGCGACACTGCGGAGCAGGTCGTTGAGGTGCGTGCACGTGCTGGTGCCGGCCAGTTCGTCGCGGACCCGGAAATGCAGTTCCTGCAGTGTCATGCCGGCGACGCGGGTGGCGCTGTCCACGGCACCGGGGCATTCCTGCCAGGGCAGCACCTGGGGAACCGCACGCGGGGCCACGATGACACCGGTATCCGCGTCGACGGTGGCCGTCAGGGTGTACTCGTGGATGATCGTTTCCTGTCCGTCGGAGCGGACATAAGTGTCGCGGAACATGGCGTCGACGCCTACCTCCGAACCGTCGGGCATCTGGTGAACGTCAAGGCGCCTGCGCCGCCGCATCCCGTGAACGGGCAGGTCAGCGAGCTGATGCCAGGCCAGCGGATCGTCTTCGCTTTCCAGCCGTGGCGCTACCGGCCCGGTCACCACCACCATGTCCCCGGCCTGGAACGACGACATCAGCAGACCGCCGCTGACAAAGCCGGCGCATTGGTCGGCAATCGGCATATAACCCGACTGCGACAGTTCACTCAGCGTGCCGGAGGCCGACAGAGCGTGCCCGGAGATCAGCGTGGCAACCGGGATATCGTCGACCAACGTGTACATCAGGTCACGTCGTTGCCGCAGTTCGGGCGCTACCGCGTCGGCGGCGGCCCGGAAGCCGCTCATCGCCGGCGCCCCGGTCAGGCGGGACATCCCCTCGATCGGCGGATCGGTTTCGACGCGCTGGATCAACCGCGGCACCAACTCGACTGTCGCTGTCAGAGTGACCCGTCGGAGCTCGCGGGTGGAGCCGTCCGCCGCGGTCCACAGGTCACGGCCTGTGCCGGACAGGTACACCGGATCCAGCGAGCCATCGTCACGCGTCATGTCGATCGAGGTGGTCCGCCGCACCGAGTGTGGCCGTCGCGCCGGGGTCTTCTGCGTCGGTTGGTGAATGCCGTGCAGCGGGTGCAGGGCAAACTCCGGGGAACCGAGATCTGTCACCGCCATCGCGCAGTCCTTCCGCGCCCCCCTCAGGACGCCGCTCGCAAGGCAGTCTAACGAAACAGCCGCGCCGCCCGATGAGCCGGCGTCGTTACGACTTGGGCTTGTAGCTGTAGTTGATCTTGTCTCCCTGGACCGTCGTAACGGTGACGATGAACGACGCGGTCTCCGGACCCGCCACGATGTTGCAGGTGACGGCCGTACCGGGCTTGCCCTGCAGATTGTCCGAGCAGTCCGCCCAATCGGGCCGCTGGCCGACCTGTTGTTCAAGCTCCTCGAGCAACGAGCTTTCCACCTCAGCCTTGCTGAGCACCGGCACGACATACAAATTCATCATCATGCCATCGACCTTGTCGACTTCGACCGTGCGCCGCAGTTTCACTCCGCCGGCGTTCACGTCGCAGTACGCCACCGCGCCGACCTTGCCCTCGAGGCCGGACACGCAGGAAACCGAATCGACCTGCATTCCCGCGGCATTGGCCACGAGGCCCGATACCGTCTTCTCCAGCTGGTCCTTGGATAGCGCCGGGGTCATGTCGTAGTTGATCGTGTCGCCGTCGACGCTGGACACCGTGACCATCGGCTCGAATGCGTTTGTCGCGCTGAGTACCACCTCGCATCGCGTGGTATTACCCACCTCGCCGACCAGATCGTCCTTACACGTCACCGACTGCGGCTGCTCACCGGCCTTGACGAGCCGATCCGAGATGTCCTTCTGCAGCGCGTCTTTTGACACGGTCGGTTTGGTGTTGATGCCGATATTGAAACTGCATCCCGAAAGGGCGGCGGATGCGACCGCAACTGCACCGATGGCCGCCAGCAGCGTCCGCACGAGCCGCCTCCCGAGCTGTTTGCCATACCGACCTGCGCCGCGTATTGGCAGGGACCATAACAAGTCGGGGGAATCCGTGATGGTTAACTATTAAGGTGCACAGAGGGCCCGCGCTGGCGCGTCGTTTCTTCGAACGTTTCGAGCCGGTACACGCGGTCACCTACTTCTCGTCCGAAGCTCGATCGACCTTCGACGGACTCGGATTCCGCGGCTTCTGGATGGGCTATTCGCGGCCCGGTCAGCGCCGCGGGTATGGCGGCGCCGGAGGCGGTGACGGCGACGTTCTACAACTTCACCACCGGCAGGGTCGCGAAGGCGTTGCCCGCCGTGTGGGAGTTCGCGTCACCCGAGGCCGTGTTACGCGCTCGTCGGGATTCGGCGGTGGCGGCGTTGCGCCGGTACGGCATCGCCGTGGACGAGAACGTCCGTACCGCAGCCGAACTGGCCGCGCGGTGCGCCGGTTGACGGCCGACCGCTCTTCGCGGCGAATCGTGCGCAGCCGTGGAGACCGTCGCCACACTGTGGCACGCCACCACCCTGCTGCGCGAACATCGGGGCGACGGCCATGTTGCGGCCCTCGCCGCCGCGGGACGCGCTGGCCTTGTCCGCGCTCGACGCCCTCGATGACGCGGAGGTGGAGGCGCTGTTCCATGCTCTGACCCCGATCACCCTGGCCGTGGTGGCCGGCGGTGACATCCCGACGACACGCCGATCGGCCTGCGCGGCTACGACCTCGACGACAACAGCGCACACCTGACCTGACGGCCCTCAACGCGGGGCGTACATGATCAGGGCCACGCCCAGCAGACAGATGGCGGCACCCGCAGCATCCCAGTGGTCGGGACGAAACCCGTCCGCAACCATTGCCCAGGCCAGCGAACCCACGATGAACACGCCCCCGTACGCCGCCAGCACCCGGCCGAAGTTGGCGTCGGGCTGCCACGCCGCGACGCATCCGTAGGCACCCAGCGCGACGACGCCCGCGACGACCCACAACCACCCCCGGTGCTCACGCAACCCCTGCCACGCCAGCCAGGCGCCCCCGATCTCCAGTAGTGCTGCGAGCACGAACAGCACGATCGACTTCAGCACGGTCACCGCTGTGACGATGCCACAGGCCTTGCCGGGATTCCCCCCGGCGAAAATGCCACCGCGGTCCGTCGCACCACGTAGTGTGGCAGTCAACTGTCATACTTGCTGTCCGACCAGGAGCCGCGACCATGCCCACTGAAGCAGAATGTCGCCGGCCCGGCGGCTCCGGCCTGCCGGTCACGCTGCGCTCAGCCGACGATCTCACGCCCGAGATCCTCACCACGCTGCTTCGGCGCCACGATCCCGATGTCACCGTCACCAGTGCGACATTGAATCGCACGTGGCAGGGCACCACATCGCATCTGCATCTGGACGTCGACTATGCCGACCCTGACACCACGCTGCCGCGTCACCTGTTCGTGAAAACTCAGTTGGGCACCGTGCACGATCTGCCGGAGGCCGTGGATGTCTCACTGTCGGAAGGTGGTGGCGGAACGGTGCTCCTCGACGACGAGACGCGGTTCTACCGGGATCTGCGCTCCGATCTGGACGTCGAAACCATGACGACCTATTTCGCGGAGCACCTTAACGGCCCGTCGCAGTTTCTCATTCTCGCCGAAGACATCACGCTTCGCGGAGCACAGGTCCCCGATGCAGTAGCCGGCCTTTCCGTCGAGCAGGTCGACGAACTGTTGCGGACACTCAGTGAGGTCCATGCGCCATTCTGGGGCAGCCCGCGGCTCGCCTCGGGCGGGGACCTGTCCTGGCTGCAGCACCCCGTGTCCGGCGGGTTCGCGGATTTCCTGCACGCCAACGGCTTTGCGATTATCCGGATGTTCCTTGAACTGCCCTACAAAAAGGCGCTACTGGACGCCACTGGCGCCGACACGGACGCGATGGAAGCGGCGTTCTGGACGCTTCAGGAGCGGGTGGCCCGCGATCCGATGACGCTGCTGCACGGCGATCCGCACCCCCGCAATACCTATGCGTTGCCCACCGGGCGAATGGGTGTCCTTGACTGGCAACTGGTTCGGCGCGGGTCGTGGTCGCACGACGTCGGCTACGCCCTGATCGGGGCGCTCCCACCGGATCTTCGCCGCGCACACGAACGCGAGCTGCTGGACAACTATCGCGGCCGCCTGGTCGACGCCGGCGTGACATCGGTACCCGGCCGGGAGCACATGTGGACCTCCTACTGCGAGAGCCCGGCATGGGGTTTCTGCATGTGGGCGATCACGCCCGATCAGATGTATTCGGTTGAGGTTGTCAACGCGGTGCTGGGCCGGTTCGCCGAGGCCTATTCGGACCTCGGCACCGGGGCGCTGCTGAGCTGAGTCCTGCGCTCCCTCGGTGCCCCCGAGCGTGCCCAAAATGCTGCCAATTACCGGCGTGTCGAGGGGCAGACACGCACACTCGCGGGCGGGATGGTGCCCCCTGCTCGCGAGCGGGAGGTCGAGCTCAGGTCATGTTCATGCCGGCATCGAGCATCAGTGTGGAGCCGGTGTAGTACCGGCCGCTGTCGGACACCAGGAACAACACCGTCTCCGACACGTCGGCCGGCTCGATGATGGTGACCGGCAGGGCGTTGGTCATCGCCTTGGCGAGGTGCTCGTGCTGGGCGATGACCTCGAACAACGCGGGGTTCTCGACGATCATCGAGGTGTTGACGCCGGTCGGCGCGATGGCCATGACGCGGATGTTCTTCGCGGCCAGCCGTTGGGCGTAGGCGCGGACCAGGCCGGTGACGCCGATCTTGGCGGCGGCGTAGGCATCCGCTCCACCGCTGCCGTCGGTCAGCGCTTTCAGGCCGGCCATCGAGCTCGTGGCGACGATGGCACCGCCGCGACCGGAATCCAACATGTGAGCGCTGGCGATCTGCAGGGTGTTCCAGACACCGGTGAGCAGCACGCCGATACCGAGTTCCCACGCCGCCTCGGGGTCGGGCTCGTCGACGCGGTTCAGCAGAATGCCGGCATTGGCGACCACGGTGTCGATGTAGCCGAACTCCTCGACTCCGTCATTGAAGGCCGCCCGCAGCGCCTTGCGGTCGCGGACATCGGCGTGCCGGGCGATCATCCGGCGCCCAGTCTTCTCCACCAGGTTGACCGTCTCGTCAAGGTCCTCCGGCGTCGCCATCGCGTACGTGACGCCGTCGAGTTGGCGGCAGATGTCGACCCCGACGATGTCGGCGCCCTCC
>JAOPWF010000765.1 GCA_025965815.1 Mycobacterium sp. | reverse complement strand
TTGCGCCCACTCGACGAGTACGCACAGAAGGTGCAGCGCTCACAGGCTCGCGGCACGGTGTACCCCTACGAGCTGATCCCACTTCTCACCGGCAACGAGGGCCGCTTCGTCGAATATGACTTCGACGCGTCCGGCGCGTTTGTACCCGTCGACCGTCCGTATGGACGTAACACTGCCGGCATCATCGTCGGCACGGTGTCGCTGCCGACGACCCGCTATCCCGAGGGAATGACGCGCATCGCCCTGTTCGGTGATCCGACGAAAGCTCTCGGCACGGTAGCCGAAGCCGAATGCGCTCGCGTGGTCGCGGCGATCGATCTCGCTGAGAAGCTGTCGGTACCGGTCGAGTGGTTCGCCTTGTCCTCCGGCGCAACCATTTCGATGCAGAGTGGCACCGAGAACATGGACTGGGTGTCCCGCGCGCTTCGCCGAATCATTACGTTTACCCAGAACGGCTGTGAGATCAACGTCATCGTCGCGGGAATCAACGTCGGCGCGCAGCCGTACTGGAATGCCGAAGCGACGATGCTGATGCACACCAAGGGCATTCTGGTCATGACGCCGGACAGCGCGATGGTCCTCACCGGTAAGCAATCCCTTGATTACTCCGGTGGAGTTTCGGCGGAGGACAACTTCGGCATCGGCGGCTATGACCGCGTGATGGGACGCAACGGTCAAGCTCAGTACTGGGCGCCGAACCTTCAGGCGGCGTGCGAAATACTCTTCGCACACTACGAACACGCGTATGTTGCTCCGGGAGAACGCTTCCCGCGCCGCGCCGACACCTCCGACCCCCTGGACCGCGACGTTCGCACCTTCCCGCACGTACATCCGGCCAGTGAATTCACGACCGTCGGCGACATCTTCTCCGCGAGTACCAACAAGGACCGCAAGAAGCCGTTCGACATTCGGACGGTCATGCGTTCGGTGGTCGACCAGGACCATGCGGTACTCGAGCGGTGGGCCGACATGGCGGACGCCGACACCTCCGTGGTGTTCGACGCTCACATAGCCGGAATTCCGGTGTCCGTCATCGGCATCGAATCGCGGGTCATCCCACGTAAGGGGTGGGTCCCCGCCGACGGGCCGGACCAGTGGACTTCGGGAACTCTGTTCCCGCAGTCCTCAAAGAAGACCGCGCGCGCAGTCAACGCCGCAAGCGGAAGCCGACCCCTCATAGTGCTGGCAAACCTGTCGGGCTTCGACGGTTCACCCGAGTCTCTCCGCAACATCCAGCTCGAGAACGGCGCCGAAATCGGCCGAGCCATCGTCAACTTCGACGGACCGATCGTGTTCTGCGTGATCTCGCGCTATCACGGCGGCGCTTTCGTGGTGTTCTCCAACGCGCTGAACGAGAACATGGAAGTGCTCGCAGTCGAGGGATCGTTTTCCTCGGTCATCGGCGGTGCACCCGCCGCAGCGGTCGTGTTCACGCGAGACGTGAACGCACGTACCGCAGCAGACCCGGCCGTGCGCGAGCTCGAAGCCCAGCTTGCCGCTTGCATGGACGACGCGGCGAGTGCCAGCCTGCGGGTAAAGCTCTCCGCCACCCGGACGGCAGTACGATCGGACAAGCTCGGCGAGGTGGCAGCGGAATTCGAAGCTGTACACAACGTCGAGCGGGCCCGCGAGATGGGTTCGGTCCACTCGATCATTCCGGCGGCGCAATTGCGTCCGAGCATCGTCGCGGCTGTGGAGCGTGGGATGGCCCGGACAGTGGAAGACCAGTGCACTCCGCGTTGAGTGGATTGACCCTGGCCGTCGCCGGCAGGATTCTCGACACTGCGCTCACCAGCCCGAGTCAGGTCACTGTCCCAACTTGACGGCGAGAATGCGGCGCAGGTAATCCCGGTTGCTCGCAGAGACGCTGAGCCCGTCACCGCCGTAGTGCTCCACACAGAGCGGGGCCGAGAAGCCGCTCTCCAACGCGATCTCGAGCGCCCTTCGATAACTGATGAGACCGGATTCGGCGGGAGCTGGTGACGAGAAGTACGCGCCAGTGCCCGGGTCGTAATCGCGGAAGTAGTTCTTGATGTGCCAGTAGTTGGCGTGCGGCAGTGTCTTCAGGTGCATTTCTTCCCAGTTCTCGATCGGTCGGTGCAGCCGAATGAGGTTGCCGATGTCCGGGTTCAGCCCGACGTTGGGCAGGTCGATGTCGGTCACCAGCGCAACTGCGCTGTCGGCAGTGCCGAGGTAGGTGTCCTCGTACATCTCGAGGGATACGTTGATCCCGGCCGTTGCCGCATACGAACCGACGGCCCGCAACCGATCGACGGCAAGTGCCCACGTCCGGTCGTCGCCCTCCGGGTCGGTTTCGCCCTGTTCTGTCCAAAACCACTGCGCTGCTTGTTGAGCCCGCGTCAACGGGCGATGCAGACCGACGGACAACACCGATGTACCGATCTGGGCCGCCGCATCGACGTTGCGCAGTGTGTAGGCAAAGTTGCGGGCGCTCACATCGGGATCGGGGTCGATGACGCTCTTTCGGATCGACGAGATCGCGGTGACGCCGAGCCCGTTGTCCTTCAATGCGCGGACAAGATCCTCGCGCCGGTCCGGCGACAGGTCGCCAGGTCGCAGCCACGAGTCGGTGAGATCGACGTGATCGAAGCCGGCCAAGGCGACTTCGCGCAGGACGGCTGACCAGTGTTCGAGGGGAGCATCCTGATAGCACAACCCCGATCGGGTCGTGCCAGGGAATTGCAGTAGCGCCGCGCCGATGGGCCACGTCTCGGCTGAGTGGGTCACGGTGCCTCCGAATGTTTGCATGTCGACCCGGGTCGACCGATCATGCTGCCCGTCATGCGTTAGACCTTCGGGACGAAGCGGCCGTCGACGGCGGTCCATCCGCCTTCGACCAACTGCAGGGTGCCGGTCACGAACGTGGATGCATCCGATGCCAGGAACAGGACCGCGCCGGCGATCTCGTCGGGCGTGGCCCAGCGCTTCAGCGCGGTCTTGTCCGCGTAGGCGCCGTACCAGTCGGGGTCCGACTTGATCTGCTGGGTCAGCGGTGTCTCGAATGGGCCAGGTGCAATGGCGTTCACCCGCACACCCGACGGACCGAGTTCGGCCGCCAGGACTTTCGTCAATTGCAGCACCCCGCCTTTGGCGGCGGCGTAGAGCCCCTGACCCGGCTCGACGACCAATGCGCGGAAGCTGGAGAAGTAGATGATGCTGCCCTTGCCGCGGCCGACGAGCCCGGGTCCGAACGCCTTGGCGAGCCGGTACGTGCCTTTCAGGCTAACGTCGATGACCCGGTCGAACTCGTCGTCAGTGGTGTTGAGTATCTTCTTGCGCACGTTGATCCCGGGCGTGGCCACCAGAACCTCGGTATCGGGATGTGCAGCCGCCAGTGCGTCGACGGATCCGGTGTCGGTGACGTCAACTTCGGCGGATTGGGCGCGGTAGCCCTGTGCTTCGATCTCCGCAACGGTGTCCTTCAGACCTTCGACGTTGACATCGGCGACCACCAGATTGGCGCCGTACTGTGCGAGCGCGATGCTGGCAGCCCTGCCTAGCCCGCTGCCGCCACCGACCACGACAGCCTTGCGGCCGTCGAGCCGGAACAACGACGTGTAGTCGATCGAATCGGACATCAGGTCGACGCAGTGGCGGTGCCGCGCAGGATCTGGATGACGGAGGAGTCGTCGGCCCGTCCAAGGCCGGCGCGGCGGCCGGCGAGGTAGAGCTGTTCGGCCGCGGAGGCCAGCGGGGCGGGGTAGGCCTTCGCGCGCGCCGCGTCGGTGACCAGACCCATGTCCTTGACGAAAATATCGATGGTGGAGCGGATGTCGTTGTTCGGGTTGTCGATCATCCGGGCGCCGCGGTCGTCGAGCATGAACGATGCGGCCGCGCCGTCCCGGAGCACTTCCCAGGTCTCACCGGCGTCCAGGCCGAGGGCCTCGGCGTAGGCGAGGGCTTCCGCGGCGACCGCGATGTGCACCCCGCACAGCAACTGGTTGACGAGTTTGACCTTTTGCCCTTCCCCGGGTTCGGTACCGACGACGGGGGCATTGCGGGCCATGACGTCCAGCAACGGTTGCACAGTGGCCACCGCGGTTTCCGAGCCGCTGACCATGATCAGCAGATCACCCTGCCCTGCCCTGGCGGCACCACCGGAAACGGGGCCGTCGACGATTTGCACGCCGGTCACGGCCAGGCGCCGTGCCCAGTCCTCGACGGCAGCTGGGCCGACGGTGGCCATCAGCAGCACAACACTGCCCGGTTTGAGTGCCGCGGCGGCCTTGCCGTCCCCATAGAGCACCGATTCGGCCTGCTCGGCTGTGGCGACCATCAACACCAGCACGTCGGCGTCGACCGCCGCGTCACTGATAGTGGGCGCGGGTTTGACGCCGTCGCCTGCTAGAACCGCGGCCTTCTGCGGGTCGATATCGAAGGCCGTGACCGCGTGTCCAGCCTTGGCGACAAAAGATGCCATGGGAGCACCCATGGCTCCCAGACCTATCCATCCGACGTTGGTCATATCTGCTGTTTCCTTCTGCGAGTGGTGGATTGAGCGAGTTGATCGGACAGAGTCATCGGCGTCCGGCGAAGAGGTCGACGACGTCGGCGAGGGTGTCGTCGTCGCCGACGTTGCCGGCGAACACCACGTAGGGGGTGCCGACAGCTTCGGGTGCCGCCTCGATGGGACGGAAGACCGACACCATGCCGGGGAACAGCTGGCCGATGACCTCTGCGCGGCGGATGCCGAGGCCGCGGACCGCGACGTCGTGAGAGGTGATTCCGCCCTTGGCGACGACCCACGCCGGGTGCGCGGCGAGTGCGGCCTTGACGACCTCGATGACCGCGGTGGAGACGTTGCGGGAGATGGCCAGGCTGTCGTCGGCGTCGCCGCCGCGCATCAGGGTGCGACTGGTGAACAGCAGCACATCGGAGGTGGCGAGCGCCTCGATGACCTGCCGCCCGATCTCGGCGACGTGGGCGTCGCGTCGTTCGGGGTCCAGCAGCGTGGGCACGTGCAGTTCGGTTTCGGCGAGCCCGCCGCGTTCCTGCGCCTTGGCGACCTGCCGGCTGGTCAGGCCAACATGGGAACCGACGACAACGAGCCCCTGGCCGCCGGGACGACCGGTCGGCCAGATCTGCGCAGCGGTGAGCGGGCCTTGAGGTTCGAGCCCGGCCAGAGCACGGGGGAACGACGGACCACAACGGTATCCGAACGACTTGCCCTGCTCCTGCACCTCCAAAAGCCCCAGCACGACGATGTCTAGGTCGGCGTAGTCGGTCGCATTGACCACGACGAAGGCACCGCCGGAGACTCCGCCGAGGATCTCGGCGACCCGAGTGGGCCCGCCGAGCCGGATGTCGTCCAGGGAGATGCTGTGTACCTCGTCGCTGGTGATGGTGCCGCGGCTCTTCTCGGCGATGAAGTCCCGCAGGTTGGACGAGGTGAAACCGAACGTCGAGTCCTGGGCGAACTCCGTGTCGCCCGCCGGGATGGGCTGCCCGGAAACGTTGGCCCAGTGGATGTCACCTGCGGTGAAGCGCCCCGCCTCGAAGAAGCAAGGGACGAGCAGCACCGCGTCGAACCCGGCACCGGTCACGCGGCTTCGTGCGGCGTCGATGGCCCCGATCTCGGCGACAACGTGGCCGCGCAACGTGGAATCACTGCGGCTGACGACTTCCATGGGGCCGCCGAAACTCTCGCCGAGAGTGAAAAGGCTGGTGGACACGCTTGTGTTCAATTCGACGGCGGTGTCTTCTGACAAGCTGCGGGTATTGGTCAGGATGAAGCAGGTGGACCCCGGTGCGGCCAGGCCGGCGGCGTACTCGTCTGCTTCGAAAACGGTGACGACGCTGACGTCGTGCACGGTCTGCGAGCCGGTGGGGTCATCGTCGAGCACGGCGATACGACGGTCGGCGGCCGCATTGACCGCCCGGATACGTTCCCGCGCACCGGGTTCCCGCCGCACGGGCGGGGCGGCGGCGAGTACTTCCTCGGCCGACGGGGTGTGGGTGTCAGTGCTTTTCGCGGTCATTGGTGCTCCTCGGGCGGGGTCAAGAAGGTCACGAGATTTGTAGGCCGCCGTTGATGTCGTAGGTCGCCGCGGTGATGTAGCCGGCGTCCTCGCTCATCAGGAAGGACAGCAGGGCGGCGACATCCTGGACGGTGCCAACCCGACCCAGGAGGATGTCGGCGCTCATCTGCGCCTTGCGCTCATCGGTGAGCGTGCCACCCATGATGTCGGTGTCGATCGGCCCGGGGGCCACGCAGTTCACCGTAATGTTGCGCACTCCTACCTCCCGGGCCAACGCGCGCGAGAACCCGATCACGGCCGCCTTGGACGCGCTGTAGGGCACCTTCGAA
>JAOPWF010000748.1 GCA_025965815.1 Mycobacterium sp. | reverse complement strand
TCCGTAATGCTCATGGACGAACCGTTCGCGGCGCTCGACGCACTCACCCGCTAGCGGATGCAGGACCTGCTGATCGTCCTGTGGACGCGACTGAATCGCACCATCGTCTTCGTCACCCACGACATCGACGAAGCCATCCGCCTCGGTGACACCGTCAGCGTGCTTCGCGACGGCCGCATCGTCGACCACATCACCAGTCCCCTGAGTCGGCCACGACCGGCAGACGCGCTGGCAGATCAGCCCCGCTACAGCGACATTCGCAAGACCCTGCACCACCAACTCGGCATCGACCACACAGTGCACTGAACGCCTGCCCACTCACAAAGGACCGACACAAAAGTGAAGACATCTCTTCGACGGCTTCTAGGCGCCGCCCTGACCGCCGTCGCACTCGGGGCATCAATCACCGCCTGCGCGAGCTCGGAGAACACCGACGCCAGCACGCTGACTGTCGGGTTCGTGCTCGATCCTTCCTGGGCGCAGATTCCCGTGGCCGCCGGCACGGGCTTGTTCACCAAGCACGGCGTGAACGTGAAGGTGGTGAACTTCCAGTCGGGAGTGGAGGCCCTGCAAGCTGCCTCGGCGGGTCAGGTCGACATCACCACTGCCGCTGACGTCCCGACCTCCGCCGTGCTCTCCCGCGCGCCGAGCCTGCGAGTCGTCGCCGACGGTTCGCGCTGGCACGGCTCTCGCATCGTCGCGCGCCGCATGGGCGCGATGTGCGGACACGGCTGGACTGTGGCGAGCGAGCCGCACAGCTACCGAATCTGGGCAGGCCGAACGGCTGGCGAAAGGGTAGTTCGGGGGTAAGGCTTTCCGATTTCGTCCATTTCCGCTGGTAGAAGCTGTGCCCCCGGCAGGATTCGAACCTGCGACACCGGCTTTAGGAGAGCCGTGCTCTATCCCCTGAGCTACGAGGGCGGGACCGCTGGGAGCTTACCCGCAGGCCCCTGCGCCCTGCGGCAACGGATCTCGCTCTGTCCGTTCCGGGCGGGGGGCGGGGGGGACATGTTTTCGATCGCCGCCGGCCGGGAATCCGGCGCCACACGGGGGATTGGCGAAGGGATTGACCCATGACCGCGGCCGACAAAGCGAAGAACAAAGTCGACAGGCTGACCGGACAGGCCAAGGAGAAGATCGGAAAGGCGATCGGTGATCGGCGGCTACGCAACGAGGGCATAGCCGACCAGGCCAAGGCGAATCTGAAGGCAACTGGCGAGAAGGTGAAGGACGCCCTGCGCGGCCGGAAGCGGTACTAGTCGCTGAGCCGCCCGGACGGCGGATCCTGGCCGCACAGCTGGAGGAACTCTCCCCATTCGCGTCGGGCGACGTCGATGGCGTCATTGTTGTCACGGCCAGCGGAATTCTCGGCTAGGGCCACCAGTGCACACGCCATGCGCAGGGCCGGCACCCGGTTGCGGCGCGAGGCGCTGACAATCTCGTCGAACGCCGCCTCAACTGTGCACCGTCGCAATCCGACCAGGATCCCCTCGGCCCGGTCGAGCATTCGGGCGTCGGTCCTGCTGCGGTAGGAATCGGGGTCCGCCGCGTTCATGATCGCTCCCACGTGCATGACACCGGTTTTCCCCATCCCGGACCGGACAAACGCCGGGAGGCCATGTTTTTCAGCGCAATTCGGTGATCACCTTGGCGAAGCCTTCGGCGTGACGATCCTGGACGGTGAAATAAGTCAGGCCGTATTTCTCGCGGTACCCGCGCAGAGTGTCGGCAATATCGCGCGGTGAGCCGCTCAATACGCCGGGCATGGCAAGCAACTGCTCGTCGGACAGCGTCGGTGCATATCTGCGGGTCATCGACAGGTTCGGCGTCGTGGAGCCGTCGGTGGGTACGGCTGTGATCGCGAGGTTCAGTTCCAGCTCGTCGAACCGGTCGGCCGCCGCGTTGCGGACGAATTCGATGCGTTCGGCGAGCGGGTCGTCGGCGCTGCCCGGCTGTCCGCCGGTGAGCCCGATGATGTCGGCGTTACGCGCGGCCACGGTGAGCAGCTTGTCGCCGTTCCCGGCGATGAGGACCGGTACGTCAGCGACCTGCTTGCGGATGTGCAGCGTCACGTGCTCCAGGTATTCGATGCGTCGGCCGGCGCTCGGAAACGGCAGTTCGGCGGCCTCGAACTCTTCGCGCACGTAGCCGGCGCCGAGTCCGACCTCGAAACGGCCCCCGCTCAGTGCGTTGAGGGCGGCGGCGTCGCGGGCCAGCAGCGCCGGCTTGTAGAAGCAGGCGTTGAGCACGAAGGTGCCCAGCCGGATCGTCGTGGTGGCGTCTGCGGCCGACATCAAGGTGGGGAACGGGGCAGGCGCACCGAGGTGATCGGGCACCTGCAGCACGTCGAAGCCGAGCCCTTCTGCTCGTCGAGCGGCTTCTTGAACCGATGCCTGCGACGTCGCGACCCGCAGGCCGACACCAAACCGAAAGTCCCTGGCCATGTCCCGATCGTAGGCGCGCCCGCGCCACCGATGTTTGGCGCCGGCGCCCGACGGGCATTCCTGCAGCCGCAGGCTCTCAACCCACGTGGGGCCCGCAGGAAGGGGTTGCCCGATGAGTGCGACCGATAAGGCCAAGAACAAGGTCGACGACATCGCCGGCAAGGTGAAGGAAAAGATGGGCCAGGCGTCCGGAGACCGCAGTACCGAGAATGAGGGCAAGGCCGATCAGGCCAAGTCGAACTTGAAGGATGCGGGCGAGAAGGTAAAGGACGCCTTCAAGCACTGACACGAACCATTGTCGGATCCGGCCCGTCGAGAACTTTCCGACGGGCCGGGTCGTCTGTTGAGGTGCGATGGCTGAACATCCGACCGTTGGTGTCGAAGAGGAATTCCTGCTGGTCGACCCCGGGACGGGTGAGCCGATCGCCAAGAACGAGGCGGTCGCGGGCCGCACAGATGCCCATGGGGTCGAGCTGCAACTTGAATTGACGAGTTGTCAGGTGGAGACCGCAACGGGTGTGGCGAACACCAGCGCAGACCTCCGCACCGAACTTTCCCGCCTGCGACGGGTGGCCGCCGACGCCGCCACCGCGAGCGGCGCGCAGTTGCTGGCCGTGGGCCTACCACCGACGGTGCCGCACGAGTTCCCGATCACCGACAACCCGCGATACCGCCGGATCGCCGAGAGATTCGGCATGATCGCTCACGAGCAGGGCATCTGCGGCTGCCATGTGCACGTCGGGGTGCCCGATCGCGAGGCCGCCGTCCAGGTGAGTAACCGGATGCGACCCTGGCTGCCGCTGCTGCTGGCGTTGACAGCGAACTCCGCGGTGTACCGCAATGCCGACACCGGCTATGCCAGCTGGCGCAGTGTGCTGTGGGCGCGATGGCCGAGCGCCGGCCCGCCGCCGCAGTTCGATTCCGTCGATGACTACGACGCGACGGTGAGGATGATGCTGGACGCCGGAGCCATGCTGGACGACGGCATGGTCTATTGGGATGTCCGTCCGTCGGCCAACTTCCCGACGATCGAGGTGCGGGTGGCCGATGTTCCCGCGACGGTCGCCGAAACCGTGCTGCTGGCCACCCTGATCCGGGCCACCGTGATGACGGCGCTGGAGGCAGACCAGCTCGGCGAGGGTCTGCCGGCGCTCTCGGCGCACGCGTTGCGCGCCGCCTACTGGAAGTCCGCGCGCGACGGTCTCGACGGCCAGGCGATCGATCTGGCCGATACCCACGCCACCGCGCCGGCGCGGCTGCTGCTCGCGGGCCTCATCGAGCGCGTCCGGCCCGCGTTGGAGGCGGTGGGCGAGTACGACATGGTGACCGAGGAACTCGACCGCATCGTGCGCCAGGGCAACGGCGCGATGCGGCAGCGCAGGGCCTGGCAGCGGCGCGAGGAGGTTTCCGATGTCGTCGCGGAGGCCGCCGCGGCGACGGTGTCCTGACGGCCTATGCCAGCGGTAGCTCGGCGAAGACGTTGCCGGTCGGATGGTCCGAGCCGCTGCCGGGTTCCACGGTGAAGGCCAGCGCCTTGGAGCCGTCGAGATGGGGTAGCACCGCGGTCGTTGACGGCGCGACCGCCTTGGCGTCCATCGTTCCCGCCGACTCCGTGCCTTTGTCGCCGATCAACCACATCTGGTACACGGTGCCGGGCTCTGGGGGCGGCACGTTGTTCATCACCAGCACACCGGCGTTCTTATCCCGGGAGAAGACGACAGTGGCGGTGCCGCCGCCCTCGATGTTGCCCGATACCGTCCGCACGTCCGGCGCGGAGAACACCTGCGCAGCCGTCGTCGGTGTCGGTGGGGGCCGCAGCGCCAGGCCGACGCCCAGGGCGCCCAGCCCGACCGCCAGCACGGCCGCGGCAGACAGCGCCAGCGTCCGCCAGCGGTACGTCCGGCGCGGGGCGGACGGCAGGCGGCGTACAGGATCAGCGACCACCGCGGCGAGCAGCCGATCGCGCAGTTCGGTGGGCGGCTCGACCGCGGTCGCTGCCGACACCGCGGCCATCGTTTCGCGGACCGCCCGAACTTCGTCGTTGAAGGCGGCGGCGGTAGCGGGCTCGGCCGCGATGAACCGTCGCTCGATCTCGATCAGTTCGGCGTCGGGGACGGTGTGCAGTGCGTACAAGGTCGCGACTTCGACCAGCTCACCGCCAGTCGGCTCGGTCATCGCACCCCCAGGCAGTTGCGTAGGGAACGCAGTGCGTCACGCATCCGCGACTTGATGGTCGCCAGGTTCGCCGCCAACCGCTCCGAGACCTGCACGTAGGTCAGGCCGTCGTAATAGGCCATCTGGATGCACTGCCGCTGCACGTCGGTCAGCGAGCTCAGGCACTCGGTGACCTGGCGCCTTTCGTCGAGCAGGATGACGGAGTCGGCGACGTGGTCGCTAGGCAGTTCGACGTTCGACGCGCCGTAGCGGGATTCCCGCTGGCTGGCGGACTGCTCGGCTCGCACCCGGTCGACGGCGCGCCGGTGTGCCAGCGTCAGCAGCCATGCCATCGGGGAGCCGGCGGCCGCGTTATATGTGTCCGCCGTGCGCCATACCTGCAGGTAGATGTCCTGCGTCGTCTCTTCGCTGTACCCGGGATCCCGCAAAACCCTGGTCACCAGCCCGTACACCCTTGCGCGAGTGCTGTCGTAGAAGGCGGCGAACGCGTCAACGTCACGACGGGCCACCTGACGCAGCAATGCGTCAAGGTCGGTGGTCATCGCGGTAATCCGCTGTTCTGGCCAGCCATCGAGCGGTAGCCTAGCCGGACCTGCGAGAACCGTTATCACCTGTTCGCAATCTCGGCGGTTTGGGTATGAAAAACGAAGTGCGAGCGCAGTATTCACGGAAACCGGGACGATCGGCCATGATCTTCTCGGTTGGCCGGGCGCCGGTGGCGTAGACCAGGAAATACGTCATCACGATCGGTGACAGCACGGTAGCCAGCGACACCCAGCCCGCGATCGTGGTCAGCCAGATTCCCCACCACACGGCCGCATCGCCAAAGTAGTTGGGGTGGCGCGTCCACGCCCACAGGCCGCGGTCCATCACCACACCCTTGTGGGCCGGATCCGCCTTGAACGTGCGCAGCTGGTGGTCGCCGACGGCCTCGAAGACCACCCCCACGACCCAGAGCGCCACGCCGACAACCGCTACCGGCAACAGCGCGGTCGGGGTCGGCCCGAGCACGGCGGACAGTTGCAGCGGCATCGAGACAAACCAGGTGGCGACGGCCTGGGTCGCGAAGATCTTGCGCAGCACGTGGCCGGCCGAGAAGTCCCCGCCCAGCAGCTTCTCGTAGCGCGGGTCCTCACCCTTGCCCTTTGACTTGCCGTACATGTGCCAGGCCAGCCGCAGGCCCCACACCGTGACCAGCGCAAGCACCATGAGCCGGCGGAACAGGTAGCCGGTGCCCACAACGGCGCAGACCGCGGCCACCGCGACGAATCCCAGACCCCAGGCGACGTCCACCACGTTGTACCGGCCGATTCGCCGCCCGATCAGGAAGGTTGCACCCTGTAGGACGACGACAACCGCCAGCGACGCGGCGGAGACGGCAACGAAGTTCACCAGCGGCCCCCCGTCGGGGCGAACGTCCACTGATAGACGTCGAGATACCCGGAGCGGAAGCCGGCCTCCGAATATGCCAGATAAAGCTCCCACATCCGCTGGAACACCTCGTCGAAGCCCAAGCCCGACACGGAGTTTCGGCGGTCGGTGAAGCGTCCCCGCCACAGTCGCAGCGTCTCGGCGTAATGCGCTCCGAGCGAAAACATGTCGACGGTACGCAGCCGCGTGTGACGGTCGGTCACCCCGAGGATAGCTTCGGTGGACGGCAGCAGCCCGCCCGGGAAGATGTACTTCTGGATCCAGGTGTGGGTGTTGCGGCTGGCCAGCATCCGCGAGTGCGGCATGGTGATCGCCTGGATCGCGACCCGGCCACCCGGGGCGACCAGCTGGTCGAGGGTGCGGAAGTACGTCGGCCAGAACGAAAAGCCCACCGCCTCGATCATCTCCACCGAGACGACGGCGTCAAAGCGGCCTTCGACGTCGCGGTAGTCGCACAGATCGATGTCGACCTGTGCGGACAGGCCCGCGGCGGCAACCCGCCTGCGTGCGAGGCGCTGCTGCTCGGCGGAAAGCGTGACGGACCGGATCTGCGCGCCACGCCCCGCGGCACGAATGCAGAGTTCTCCCCAGCCGGTGCCGATCTCGAGCACCCGGCTGCCGGGCCCGACATTCGCCGTGTCGAGCAGCCGGTCGATCTTGCGTCGCTGGGCGTCGGCGAGGCCGTCGCGGGACGCGGGCAGGTGGTCGAACAGCGCGCACGAATAGGTCATCGTCTCGTCGAGAAACTCGGTGAACAGCTCATTGGACAGGTCGTAGTGCTCCGAGATGTTGCGCCGGGCCTGATCTGGGCTGTTGTGCTGCGAGCGGGGCTGGCGCGCGAGTGCGATCGGCCGCATCCGCTGCAGCGTGCGTGGCACCAGATCCGCCATCGACGTGGCGAATGCCGTGAGCACTCCCGCGAGGTCGTCGGACTCCCATTCGCCCGCCATATACGATTCGCCGAAGCCGATCAGTCCGGTGCTGCCGACGCGGCGCGCCAGCCGATCGGGTTGGCGGAGAACCAAAGTGGGCAGAGTGGGGTCGGCGGCGCCCACCACCGAGCCGTCCGGGTACTCCAGCCGCAACGGCAACTTCTCGGCGGCGCGCCGCAGCAGCCCGGAGGCGACCTGTGCGGACAGCGCTGCGACAGGCCCACGCGGTATCCGTGCCACCCCGGGCCAACGCTCGGAATCAATTGTGGTCGGCTCAATTCCGGTAACTTCGACGCTCACAGCTGTTTCACTTTCTCGCTCTCGTTCGCGCTCTCGGGTACTGCGGTGGGCCGCGGCACAACCGGAACCCGGCGCAGCCACAGCGTGATTCCCTGGACCCGGATGCCCAGGGCGCCCATCAGTGGTGCCAGTGGGGAGACGATCTGCAGGCGCATGATCTCGCGGATGGTGGCCCGTCGTCTGGTGCCGCGCATGGTGACGACGAATGCGGGCTGGTTGTCGCGGTGGAGCGAGATGGTGACATCCACCTCGTCGGCGGGCCGCGGCGCGCGCACCAGGTAGTACCCGTCGACATCGTTGAACGGCGACACGTAGAACTTCTTCATCACCATCGACGGGCGGTTCCCGTCGGGCGGCAGCAGATAGCCGTGCCGCCCGCCGTAGGTGTTGTGTACTTCGGCGATGACATGGCGCAGCACGCCCTGCGCGTCGTGGCACCAGTACAGGCTCAGCGGGTTGAACACGTAGCCGAGCACCCTGGCCTGCAGCAGCGCGGTGACGGTGCCGCCTGGCAGGTCGACCCCGCGATCGGCGAGAAAGGCCTCGATCCGCTGGCGCAGCGAGTCGGTCGGCCCGCCGTCAAAGTGGTCGCGTGCATCGAAGCGGGCGAACGGACGCAGCCATCGGGGGAGCCGGGGCAGGTTGTCGACGTCGACATACCAGCTGTAGCTGCGGTAG
>JAOPWF010000728.1 GCA_025965815.1 Mycobacterium sp. | reverse complement strand
C
This sequence comes from Mycobacterium sp., assembly GCA_025965815.1. Classification (GTDB taxonomy): domain Bacteria; phylum Actinomycetota; class Actinomycetes; order Mycobacteriales; family Mycobacteriaceae; genus Mycobacterium. The sequence continues at coordinate 15,809 of JAOPWF010000728.1, read as the reverse complement.
GACTGGCCGCCGAGCCCCGCGCTCATCATCCTGTCGGAATAGGGCGCGAGCGGATCGTCGGCCGGCAGATGCTCCCGCAACAGGTGGCCGACGTCTGACAGATGGATGTCCGGCGCCGCGTCGCGGAGATCGCCACCGGCCAACGGGAACTCGAAGTCCAGTTCCCGCAACCGATCGGGCAGCCCGATCTGTCGCAGCGTCAGACCGCCGGCGAGCGGTCCCAACGGTGTGTCATGCAGGGGCACCAGCGCCGCGGCCAGCTCGTCGGCGGGGACGTCGACCGGCCACCACACCGAGTGGTCGCGGATCTGGTTCTCGAGTTCGGTGGCCAGGTCGGGTGCGAGGGGGTCGGCGGTCTCCAACACCGAGTGCACCAACGTGCCGAACTTCGCACCCGCCGGCAGGTCGGCCATCGGCGAGGTCACATCGGCGCCGGACACCGAGGGTTCCTCGACCAACGGAATGTCGCCGACCTCGTCGTCCAGCTCGATGACCTCCGGTTCGCTACTCACACCTGTGTTTTCGGTCATCCGGATGAGTCCCGAATAGGAGGTGCGACGCCAAGTGGTGTCTATGGCGCGGTGGAAGTGACGGGCATCCAGACCGGTCGGCGGTTCGCCGGCGGGCACGGCAGGCGCGGCCACCACGACGGACTCCTCGATGACCGGTCCACCGGCGGCTTCCCACTCCCGCAGGCGGTCAAGCGCATCCTCGTCGGTGATCTTCGCCGTACACCGATCCGGTACCACCGACTCACCGAGCCGGCGGCCGCGCAACAACCGGGACAGCCCGCCGTTCGGCTCATCCCACGACGGTGCCCACCAGGCCACCACCTGGGCCTGGGCCCGCGTCATCGCAACGTAGGTCAACCGAATGTCGTCGCTGGCCGCCTCCTTGCGGCCCAGCTGCTCGACTGCGTTGTAATCGGAGCTGTCTTCGCCACCGATGTGCAGGCAGCGCACGCCGTTGTCGTGAAATAAGACGAGATCGCGGTTCTGGATGTTGCGGTTGAATGCGAACGGCAGGTAGACGACGGGGTATTGCAGACCCTTGCTCACCCACACCGTCATGATCTGCACCGCGGCGGCGTCGCTGTCCAGCCGTCGATTGCGTTCCGTTGCGCCGCTGCGCTCTTCGCGCTGCGTACGCAGCCAGTCCCGCAGTGCGGGCAGGCTGAAGTGTTCACGGTGCGCCGTCTCGTGCAGCAGCTGGGTGAGATGGGCGAGGTCGGTCATGTGCCGCTCACCGCCCTGCCAGCCCAACACCCGCCGACCCATCCCGGCCAGCTGCGCCGCCTCGAAGATCGCCGCCACCCCGCGCTCGCGGGCGTGGTCGGCCCACTCGCGCAGAGTGTCTGCGACGCGATCGGTCAGCGTGTCGCCGCCACGCTCCAGAGTCTCTGCGGTCTCACCGAAGAACAGCGTCGCCGCGGCGGCCCGCACGAGCCCGCTGCGGTGCGGCTGATCGAACGCTTCCAGCAGGCACAGCCAGTCGTCGCCCGCGTCCGACGTGAACACATCGGAGTCACCGGTGTAGACCGCGGGGATACCGGCATCGGCGAGCGCGTCGTAACAAGCGCGCGCGTCCTTATGCGTCTCCACGATGATGGCGATGTCGCGCGCTTCCAGTTTCCCACCGTCGAAGGTGGCGTCGCTGGCCAGCAGGGCTCCGATGTCGGCAGCCAGGTCGGCAGCGATGTGAGGTCGCAATTCGTCGATCGGAATGATTTTGGTTCCACTGCGGCCAAACCTATTTCGCGGCACGACCCGTAGTCGGAACGGATCGTTGTGTGGTGCGCCGGCAAGCCGGTGACGCTGGTGGAAGGCCTCGACGTCACGGACCACGATGCCGGCATCGCCCAGCTCGGCTCCCCGTAGCACCGTCTGCAGGCTGTCGACCAGCACGCCATCGCTGCGCCAGTTGGTGCCGAGCGTCTGGCGTTTACCGGCGGTGCTCGCGGCGCGCAGGTAGGTGACGATGTCGCCACCCCGGAAGGCGTAGATGGCCTGCTTCGGGTCACCGATGAGGACGAGGGTGGACCGGCCGCTGAAGGCACGGTCGATCACCTGCCACTGCACGGGATCGGTGTCCTGAAACTCGTCAACCATGACGATCGTCCAGCGTTGATGCATCCGGGCGCGGGCGGGGGAGTCGTCGGATTCGAGCGCGGCAGCAAGGCGGCTCAGCAGATCGTCGTAGCCGAGGATCCCGAGCCGGCGCTTACGGCGCTCCAGCTCGGCCAGAACACGATTCGCGAAGTCGACGCGGATCGCAGGCTCCGTGCCGGGTTGCGGGTGGCTCGGCCGTAGCTCGGTGCACGGGTTCCTGACGACCTCGCGAGCGAGCTTCAGCGCCTCGCCGTGGGTGAGCAGGGGTTCATCCCGCTGCTGCCCGAAATGGGCGAGGTAGAGGTCGTCGACGATCTCGGCCACCAGGTCGTCAAGGCTTTCCACCAGCGTGACACCGGCGTCGGTGTCTCCAGCCACCCCAAGCGATTTCAGTACCAGCTGGCAGAACTGATGCGTGGTGGCGATGGTCGCGGCATCGAAGCCGGCCAGCGCGTCACGCAGGCGCTGCTGCCGGTCGGCGCGTTCGTCATCGGTCCCGGCGATGAGGTGGGCCACCAACTGGTTGTCGCCAACGGTGGAGGGATCATCGAAAGCCACCAGCGCATCCAGCATTTGGCGGCGAACCCGTTCCCGCAGCTCCTGACTTGCCGCACGGCCGAACGTGATCAGCAGCATCTGGTCGAGCGTCGCCACGCCTTCGGCGACATAGCGGGTCACCAGGCCGGCCAGTGCGAACGTCTTGCCGGTGCCGGCGCTGGCCTCCAGCACGGTGGTGGAGCCCTCCGCGGGTAGGTCGCCCAGCAGGTCGAACGTGTCCATCAGTGCGGATCCCTCTCGGCTCGCAGCAGGGGCAGCCAGAGTCGTGCGGCGAACGCTCCGAGCCGGGTGCTTTCCCCTTCGAACGCCTCTCCCGGCCGCACCGGCGTCAGCAGGTCGTCGAGCGGCGCGTTACGTCCCCAAATGCGAACGTGCGCCGGCTCCTGGTCCTCGGCCGGGTACCTCCCGGTCTTCCACCGCCACGACGCCTCGCGGACCGGGTCGTCGCCGGCGAAGCGCGCGTGGGCCCAGGCATACGACGTCTTGATGGGCACCGGTATCGGTTCGCGCCGCCCGGCGTCGTACAGTGCCACTAAGTCGCGGAGCACGTCGGTGACAGCTTCGTGTGGCGGCCCGAGCAGCCGCTGCGCGGGCGTGGTGCCCTTCTTCGGCCGACCGATGCACACCGCCGTCCACTCCCGGCCGCGATCGTGAGCGGTCAACGCCACCAGGCGAATCCACGATTCGAGCAGATGTCGACCGTCGAGCTTGGAGTACGTCACCGACACCGTGCGGTCGCCGAACACCGGCGACACCGTCCCGGTCAGCCGCCGGTCCGAGCCGAGGTCGATATCAACGTCGTAAGCGCGCGACTCGGTCCGCCGGTGACGCAGCGCCGCGGCCGCGAGCTCGGCGGCCTGGTCGCGCAGCTCTTCGGCCTTGCGCCACCCCAATCGTCCGGGCGGCAGCGAGCCCCGCCGCCACTCCGCCTGGCGCGCATCGTCGGGGTCCATGCCACGGAGCATGTCGTTGAGCATGCGGTCGCCGACCGACCATTCCTGCAGCGCGTTGATGTTGACCGGGATGGCGTCTTCGACACCGTCGACATCCCACGGCAACGTGAAGTCGAGCGCCCGGAAGAACCCCTTGACCGGGTCCCTGAAGAACGTGGCCAGGTCGGCGAGCGCGACATCTTCACGGGGCGGCGACGGCAGTGGAGCGGGCAGGAACTTGGGTTGCAAGCCGCGGTGTCCGCTGGCGACGCGGGCGGCCTTGAGCACGGTCGGGTCGAAGGTGAACGGCTCATTCGGTACCAACGCGCCGGGCTTCACGTTGCGAATGTCGAACGGCTGCAACGGATGTTCGACGAGGATGCGTTCCCGCACCTTGTCGGGGGTCGTCATGTCCAGGGCGTCCAGGATCTCGACGAGCGGCACCGCGGGCGGACGGCGGTGGCCGGTGTGCTCGTCGGCGCCGGTGTAGGTGATGACCAGCTTCTCGGTGGCGGCGCCGATTGCGACGAGCAGCAGCTGCCGGTCCTCGGAGCGGATGTCGCGTTCACCCGTCATCGGCTGGCGGGCCAGGGCATCGTCGCCGTCCACCACACCGAGCCGCGGGAACACCCCGTCGTCCAGCCCGACCAGGCACACCATGCGGTGCGGCACCGAGCGCATCGGCACCATGGTGCAGACGGTCAGCGTGCCGGTGCGGAAGTTCGCGCGGGTCGGCCGTCCGGCGAGATGTCGGCCGAGCAGCGCCCGGATGTCGGGCAGCCGCAGCAGGGTGTCGGCCCGCGCACCCGCGTCGGCCAGGACGTCGGCGAACTCCCGCTGCACCTGACTGATTTGCCAGGCATCGCTGTCGTCGACGCGGGCCAGCAGGGTGATGCTGTCGGTCAACGTGGTCAGCCAGTCCCGCAGTGGGCGTTCGCCGGTCAGCGACTCCACCGCGGTGTGCAGCCGGTCGACGAATTCGGCGCAGCGGCCGGCCAGCTCGACGCGGTTACTGCCGACGTCGTCGAGGGGCAGCGTCGTGCCGATCCACGCGTGTGAATCATCGGACATCGCCACCCCGGCCAGCACCCGATCGATGCCGAAACGCCATGTGTTGTGGATGAATTGGCCGACGCCGAACGGTTCTCGGTGTCGCTGGTCGAAGCCCCATCGGATATTCGACTCCCGGACCCAGGCGGTGATCGCTTCCAGGTCGTCGTCAGTGAAGCCGAACCTGGCCCGCACCGGCGCGGCCTGCGCGAAGTTCAGCACCTCGCTGGCCTTGGCCCGGCCGCCGGCGAGGGCGAGCAGTTGCGCCGCAACGCCGAGCAGGGGGTTGGTCTGGGTCAGTGACCGGTCCGCGAGCCGAACCCTCAGCCGGTGCGCGGGATGGGCGCCGTGCATCACGTCGCCGAGGCCGAAGCCCGCCATGATCAGCGGGGCATAGGTCTCGATGTCGGGGCACATCACCAGAATGTCGCGCGGCTCCAGCGTCGGATCGTCTTGCAGCAGGCCGAGCAGCACCTCGCGCAGCACGTCGATCTGCCGGGCCGGGCCGTGGCAGCTGTGCACCTGGACGGACCGGTCGCTGTCGGCCAGCACTCGACCGTCGGGCCGCAGCGCGTTGGCGCTGATGTCAGACTGCAGCCAGCCCAGCAGGGTGTCTGGTTGGTCGGTGCCGCCCAGGTATTCGTCGGTCTGCGGTTCGATGGGCAGGTTGCGTTGCAGCTCGCGGAGATCGCGGCCGAGGGTGGCCAGCAGTGGGTGGTGGACCCGGCGGTGGCTGGTGTCGTCGCGGCGCGGCACCGGTCCGTGCTCGTCGGCGAGCGTCTGCCAGAGGTCGTTGCTGGGGTGCGGCAGCCAGAGGTGCAGGTCGTGGTGGGTGGCCAGGGCCTCCAGCAGCTCGATCTCGGTGATCGGCAATCGGGTGTGCCCGAACAGCGACAGCCGCGACGGCAGGCCTACGGGCGACTCATGCAGTCTGGCAACGGTTTTGGCGTGCCGCACGTGTGGCGGGTCGGCCGGAATGCGCGCGGTGAGCGCCCGCCACAGCTCGGGCTGCCAGCGCAGGTCGTCGTCAAGATCGCCGGGATTGCCGTCGAGCCAGTCGGCGAGCAGCTGCGGTCGCTGCTTGGCATAGGACGCGAACAGTCCGGCGAGGCGACGCGCCACCGCGTAGCGCCGGCCCTGCCGCAACTCCTTCTCCTCGCCTTCCTCGAAGTGGCCGAGGTGAGTGGCCAGCGTCGTGCACCAGCCCTCGCCAAGGCTGTCGTCGATAACCTCGAGCAGCGGCCAGGTCATCGCGTCCGGTGACCAGGGGTCGTCGTCGTCGGTCCCGGTGATTTCCGCGATCAGCGAGTGCGGCGAGCGGAAGGACACCCCGGCGCACACGCCGTCTGCCGCCTGTCCGCGCCCGAGGACGTGGGAGAGCCGCTGGCTCAGCCACCGCTCCACACCGCGGGCCGGCACCAGGACCAGCTCCTCGGCGAACGGGTCGGGCAGCGGGTCGGCCAGTAGGGCACCAAGGCCGTCGGCGAGCAGATCGGTGCGCTCCGCGCGGTGGAGGTGTAGTGCCATTGACGCACACGATAGAACCTCGCACCGACGTCGCTGCGGGTAATCTGTCGCTTCGCGCCGTCGGCGGGGGCCAGCGCTTGCCGGCGAAATGGACGAGACTGGCTATCAACAGGGGTGCAGGGGCGCCGCCATCACGCCATCGCGCCGGGATCAGGGAACATGATAGCCAGCTGCACGAACGGGCTGAGCACGTAGAACAGCCCCGTCGCAAAGTCCGCGCTCACTTCGCCGTCGAGAAAGTTGGAGGTGAGGCTCAGCGCGACGTCGATGATGAGGTACTGGCCAGGCGGCACGATCGCCTGCTCGTAGCTCAGCTGAAATCCCCGGAACTCGACGGCGTACGTCGTCTGGTCGTCGGTAAACACGCCGGTCGAGTCGGCGGTGATGTCGAGCGCGTGCCACGACTGGCCGACCTGTGGCGGGGCGGAGGAGATCGGCTGCGTCCAGGTCCGCACGAGGTCGAGAGTCGGATCCAGCTGCAGCCTCGCGTCGCCACCCTCGATGAGGCCGCCGCGCGAGTGCGCCGAGCAGAAGCCGTTGAGCGCGAGGATTGCGCTGACGGTGAGCACCGCGTACGCGTCCTGCCGGGGATTACCCCACAGGTAATAGAAGTGCAGCAGTTCCTGACCGACCGTCTCTAACCACGCACCTGTCCCTTCGTGGTAGAAGCGGCCGTCGTAGCGGGCCTTCGCGAGGCTGTTGTACGGCGCGATCGTGGACGACTCGAGGTTCATGCCGTCTGTCGCCCAGATCTCGACGGGGCTGTCGAGGGTTTGGTACTGCGTCGTCCCCGGTCCGGTGGTGGCCTCCAGTCCGTCGAGGACCGTAACCTCGTTGTTGACCACGCGACTCAGAGAAGCTGCCCGCGACGCGGACTGCGCGACCGCGTCAGCCTTGAGTTCCCCTAGACGGCGATGACCTTCCGCGCGTTCCGCAGCCAGTTCGCGCTCGACCGCCGCAGCGTCGAGCCCGATGCGGGCAAGGCGCTCGGCGACCAGTGCGCGTACCCGGGTGCTCTGCGGAAGCCGCTGAACCGTGGCAGTGCCACCGGCTAGGCTGCGCGCGTCCGCCGCGCGCGTCATGTCCCGCGCGGCGATCAGGGCCTCACGGACGCGTTGCGGGTCAAGCTCGGTCACCTTGCCTCACCTCCCACGCTCGGACGGGCCCTGACCGGGCTCGCGATCCGCGACCTTTGGTGGGGGCCGGCGGCGGCGGGTCAGTGATTTCGCGGCTTGTGTTGTCAACCATTTAATCTTTTCCTCCTTCGTTCTTGTCATAGAAGGCTGTTGACATCATGGCTCGGCGTTTACCGGCAGGATGGAGTAGTGGACCACTCGGATTGCGATTGCCAAAATGCAGACGACAGTTGTGCCGAGGGCGAATAATCCGCCCGCGCGGACGACATAGCGCCTCGTCAACCTCCGGGCGAATAGCACCGTCGGTGTTACACCGGCGATTGTTTACGACGACTCGCGCACCCCGAACAGATCGCCCGGCAGGCCGAGGGCAATGAGGCGTACTGGGACAGCTTCTGGGATGCCGAGCAGGTCTTCTACGGGAACGTCCTGGGCTTCAAGGGGCGAGCGTCTCGCAAGGCGGCTGGGAATCGGGTAGCGGCGTCAGACTCTCCGCGTAGGCTCGCCGAAAGCGCAAGGGGGTGCGACATGACGACGTCGGCGGGGACAAAGCCTGCGGATCTGGTTCTGTCGGGTGGTGGGGTCAAGGGCATCGGCCTGGTCGGCTCCGTCGTCGCGCTTCTGGACGCCGGGTACACGCCGAACCGGCTCTCCGGTACCTCGGCCGGCTCGATCGTCGCGGCCATCGGCGCGGCCGCCGCCGCGAACGGCAAATTGTCGGGCCCGGACTTCAAGGCCAAAGCGCTCAATCTGCCCTACAAGGAGTTCCTCGACCCCGGACCGCTCGAAAGCGTGCCGATCCTAGGGCCGGGGTTGGCCCTGCTGCGGGGCACGGGCATCTACAAGGGCGACTTCGCGCACACCTGGATCCAGCGTGAGCTCGAAAACGAGTACGGGGTTAGCACATTCAAGGATCTGGCCCTCGACGACAAGAGCCTCCCGCCAGAGCGGCGATACCGCCTGGTGGTCACGGTGGCCGACGTGACCACGGGTCAACTCATCCGGTTGCCGTGGGACTACGAACGCGTCTACGGCCTGAATCCGGACAAGCAGTTGGTCGCCGACGCGGTCCGCGCGTCGATGTCGATTCCGTTCTTCTACCGACCGGTGTCGTTGGCCAGCAAGAAGACTCGGGTCACCTCAACCCTCGTCGACGGGGGAGTGCTGTCGAACTTCCCGATCGACTCGCTGGACCGCACCGACGGCAAGACACCCCGCTGGCCAACCTTCGGGGTCACGGTGCTGCCGAACCTGCCGGAGGGCAATGACAAGGTGATCCCGGCGCTGGCGTTGCTGCACCGGCTCGGACCTCCGACGCTGCTGGAACGCCTCATCACCACCGTGATCGTCGGTCGTGATCAGGCCTACCTCAACCAGCCGTGGGTCAGTGTCCGCGCCATCCGCGTCGACTCGACCAAGGTCGGCTTCCTCGACTTCGACATCGACATGACGGAAAGGGAGGCGCTGTACCAAAAGGGGTATGGCGCCGCGAAGAAGTTCTTGTCGACGTGGGATTGGCAGTCCTATGTCGAAACCTACCGGTCGTGACCTCTGTTCTGACGGTGTGTGTAACACCCGCTCAGTCGTGACGGCAGCTGATTCCGCAGCTAGAACAGCATTGTCGCTCGGAGGTGGGCAAAGCGCAGCCGTAACCACCACCCATTGCTTGTCTACATCTGACAGTGATGGCACACTGCGGTGTATTCCGGATCACAGTCGCCGAAGCAGCCCGGAGCCCCAGAAGCGAGGATCGAATGACCAGCGAAGCCATCCCGAAAATCGCCACCGACGATCTGCCGATGCCGGAGGCGCGGGACGACGCCTGGCACATCCTGGATCAGCAGCCGCTCGTCGAGGTGGAGGACGGCTACGCGGCCACCGGCCGCGACTTCGTCGAGATCATCCTCAAAAACCCGTCGATCTTCTCCTCGAAGAAGGCGTTCGACGTGCTGGGCAGCCCGGTGCCCCTGCTGCCCATCGCGTTCGATCCGCCGGAGCAGACCCGGTACCGCCGCATCCTGCAGCCCTTCTTCAGCCCCCGCGCCATCAAGCCGCTCGAGGACGATCTGCGCAAGCAGATCATCGACATCGTCGAACCGATCGCGGCCAAGGGCGAGTGCGACTTCATTGCCGAGGTCGCCGGCGTCTTTCCGGTCCAGGTTTTCCTGACGCTGTTCGGGCTGCCACTGGAGATGCGCGACCAGTTCCTCGAATGGAAAGACGCGGTGCTCAACCTCAGCGCCGCCAGCGGTACGACGTCGGTCGACGAAGCGGCCCAGGAGGGCCTGCAGAAGGCCGCGGAGCTGTTCATGTACCTCTCCGACCTCATCCAGAAGCGCCGCGGCGTACCGGGTGACGATGTGCTGAGCCAGATCCTGAATGTCGAACCGGAGGACGCACTCTCGGACGAAGAGGCGATCGGACTGTGCTTCCTGTTCGTGCTGGCCGGCCTCGACACCGTCATGGACGCACTCGGATTCGGCATGCAGCGCCTGGCCACCAATCCCGAGAAGCGCCAGGAACTGGCCGGCAATCTGTCGCTGGTCCCCGCCGCCACCGAGGAGCTGTTGCGGTTGGACCCGCCGGCGCCGTTCACCCCCCGCGTCACCACCGAGGAGACGCAGCTGGGTGGCCACACCCTGCCGGAGGGCACCCGGATCACCAATTACCTCGCGGTGGCCAACCGCGACCCGGACCAGTTCACCGACCCCTACGGGATCAATTTCCACCGACCCGAGAACCGGCACATCAGCTTCGGCATGGGCGTGCACCGCTGCCTCGGCTCGCACCTGGCCCGCCTCGAGATGCACCTCGTCTACGAGGAATGGCACCGGCGGATCCCGGAGTACCACATCACGCCCGGCACGACGCCGCGCGTGCACTGGCCCCGGGGCACGATCGGCCTCGACTCCCTGCACCTGACCCTCAGGAAGGAGGGCGCCTGATGAAGGTGTCCATCGACTCGAATGTGTGCGCGGGACACGGCCTCTGCTACGCCGACGCACCTCAGCTCTTCGTCGACGACGACCAGGGCTATCCCGAGGTGATCGGCGACGGCACCGTGCCGGAAGGTGAGGAGGAGGCCGCGCGCCACGCGGTGGCGAACTGCCCCGAACGGGCCATCACGCTCGAGGAATGAGGCTACCGGCGGCACCAGGGAAGGTGGGTACGGACCAGCGGGCTGGCCGGGTTGGATCCGGATATGTCCGGCGCGGCGTGTCGCCCTGATGCGGGCGGAAGCTACGTCGCGAATCCCGCAAGTAGGCCTTGGACACCGACCGTCCACCGCTGATTGACCGACGCCGCCGACGTGCCCAACCACCGTCCGGCCTCCTGGATGGCCAAGCCCTGTGCCAGGGCAAGAAATACGTGCGCGATATCGGCGGGGTCACCGGCGAGCAGCCCGGCCCGCACGCACCGTTCGATCCGGCCGACGAAGATCTCCCGGACCGACGCGCCGGCCGCGAGTTCGTCGGGACCCGGGTCGAAGTCCGCGAACGGCCGGAAGAACATCACCCGGGCCAGCGCCGGCTGCTCGAGGCAGAACCGGCGGAACACCGGGGCGAGCCGCTGCACATCGGCCAGCGGATCGTCGGACTCCGGGACGGTGGCCAGCTCGCGGCCCAGCCGCCGGAAGGCCTCGAAGAAGACCTGCCGCACCAGTCCGGCCTTGTCGTCGAAGAGTTCGTACACCGCGGGCACCGACGTGCCGGCCAGCTCGGCCACCCGCCGCGTCGTGAACCCGGAGATGCCGTGCTCGGTCAGCACCGAGACGGCAACCTCGAGCACCCGGTCACGCAGTTCGGGCGTGCGTTGCTTGGCCCTGGGCACCGGACGGCACTGCTAGCGCAGGGTGAATTCGGATGGCAGCGAGTCGATTCCGCCGCGAATCGCTTCGAGCGCACCCTTACGTGCGCGCAACTTGCTGTTCAGATGCGCGGTGGCGTGCAGCTTGGAGGCCTCGGTCGCCACCTGCTGCGCGCGGGTCAGGACGTGGTCCGATTCGACGATCTCGTCGAACCAGCCCGCGGCGACCGCGTCGTCGCCGACGAAGGTGGCGGCCATCGAAATGGCGCGCTGAAAGGCGGAGGGCGTCAACCGCATCCGCATGATCTCGATGGCGGCAATCGGCAGCGTCATCCCGATCGCGACCTCGTTGGCCTGGGCGCGCGACCTCGGCGACCCGATCCGGACGTCACCGCTGAGCAACAGGAACGAGCCCATCGCGATCGCGGGACCGGTGGCCGCCATGATGACCGGCCGGGGAAAGGTGAGCGTCCGGACCGCGAGTTCGAAACCGCCGGCGAGCATTCCGAGCGCCGCGTCCACCTCACCCGACGTCAGGATGCCGAGGTCGAACCCGCCGCTGAACACCTTCGCGTTGCCGGCGATGACGACGGCGCCGACCCCGTCCTTCTCGGCCCGGTGGAGTGCCTCGTGAATGTTCTGCTGCATCGTCGGAGACAGCGCATTGACCTTGCCGTCATCCAGCGTGATGGTCGCGATCGCGTCGTCGCGCTCATAGCTCACCGTGGTGCCCATCGCATCTCCTCGCCGAAGTGGTTTCGGATCGATGTTACGAAACGGCGTTACGAAAACCAACAGGCGATGTGAGCGGGCGGTGCGCTAGGAGGCAGCGGCGGTGAGTTTCGTCGATTCAGCCGATCCGGTCGCGTCCTGTGTCGGGACCGGGACCAGCTCCACCGACCCGGATATCACGGTCACGTCCGCCCTGTGAACCAGCCGTTCGCTGCGTGCGGGCCAGTCGACGTCGGCCCAGACGAGGGAGGCCGGCAGCCGGAGCCAGTATTCCGGATGCTCGTGTACGTAGTACTCGACGCTGGCATGCACGAGGGCCTCTTCTGGCAGTCTGCGGAACCGAGTACCGGTGAGGAACCTCGTCGCTGCCGGCCGCGGCGTTTCGGCGAGGGCGTGCAGTTCGGTGGGTGAGGGGATGTCGTCGCCGGCATCGGCGCGCAGCACCAGGCCGGCCCGCAGCGCACCGTCGAGCATCCAGTCGAGGGTGATGTCGGCGAGTTCGCCCTGGCTGCCCATACCGCCCACGACGTCGGCGTGGCTCCCGCGGAACCATACTTCCTCGATCCGTTCCGCGGCGGCCGGTGACACCAGATGCTCACCGAAGCTGCCGCGGTTGCCGTCGATGGCGACCGCATGCCGCCCCGATACCACGTTGCGCAGTGGGTCCATGTCCACGGCCAGCGCTGACGAGCGGCCCGGCCCAGGCACTTTCAGGGTGTCCCACAAACCCAGGAAATGCACCGGCACCGAGACGTCACCGTCAGGTTCGTCAGACAGATCCGACGCCAGCCGGGCCACGCGCTGCCACTCTTCGAGTGTGCGATGACTGCGCGGCAGGGCATAGGTGGAGACCATGTATTCGAGCAGTTCGTCGGAGTCGCGACGGATCACACCGACGGTGCCCAGCAGCCGGGCCAGTGCCCGCGCGCAGTACGCACCGCGGCCTACCCCGAAGAGGAAGATCCGGTCGCCGGGCTCCCACGACTCGACCAGGAACATGTATGCGTCGACCATGCTGTCCTGCGGACCGTCGAAGGAGGCGTTGCGTCCTTGACGCACGCGCTGGATGACCTGCGCCCAGGAGTCGGCAAACGATAAGGTGCCGAAACCGGGGTCGTACCACGTGTGCTGTCGCTTGGGCTCCGTGTCGTCCAGCAGGTTGAAGATGGCGCGCGCATTGGTCTCCGGCAACCCGACCGGGTCGTGGTCGAAGCACAGCACAATATTCTTCATGGTCACATCTCCCCGCCATCCGCGCTCCAATTAACGTTAGTGACGAAACCACTCCGAATGTGCGGTTTCACGCGTAGTGGACTACTCGAATTTTACGCCCGACGGACGTGGGTGCCGAGTTTGCCCGCAGACGGCGTCCGGGCACCGGCATCGACAGATCAGCTAACTAGTCGAGCCGTGGCCAGCGACACCCCCGACTACTTGCGTCCGCACGTATGGCGGCCGTCATAAACGCGTAGTCCGCCACTCATTGCAAAGCGCGTCCCGCTGCATACCGTCATGCGAATCGGGTCAGTGAATGCCCGGGGAATCGAACAAAGGGAACTCAGATGTTCAAGATCATGTTCGTTCAGTACATGGGTCTGAAATCGATCGAGGCCGACAGGGCCGAGGAACAACGGCGACGCCGTCGGGTCGTGCGACCGGCCGCGCAGGCGCGGCCGAAGCACCGGATATGGCAGTGGCGGTAAGCCTCGCACCGCCATGACGATAGAAATTCCCACCAAACTGATCGAGTACGTCCTGCTCGGCAGCGGCGACAGCCGGCGCCAGCTGCAGGACTCACCCATCCTCTGCGACGTGTGGGTCAAGTACACCAAGGAGCCCACCAAGCCCGCCGATCTGCTGATCACGTCGCACAAGGACACCACGGCCCACGCTCTGGCGGCCGAGATCTATATGGGAGTCGACCGTCCCGACTGGGTAAAGGACGACCCCGAAGTGGCGCCGCTGCAGAGCTTCGTCGCGGCCCGGCTGTACTTCGAGGAGGTCCTTCGGGTCCTGGTTCCGATGACCAAGTGGTGGCACGAACCGCGGACGCAGGCCGAACTCGCGCAGTACGCGACGGCGGACGATGACAACCCGGACGACCACGACGGCCCCCGGAAGCTGAATCAGACCGTTGACGATGTCGCCAGCTTGCTCGAACGCTGGTGCACGACCGCCGACACGACACTGACCAACAACCGCCGGACGGCGTTCGAGCGGTTCGTCGCGCTCTGTGCCCTCGTCTTCCTGGCCCAGGCCAACATCCCGCCGGTCGACGAGGCCAATCCCGCGGGCACGGTGCCCACCCCGGAGATGAAGAAGGCCAACGCGGAGGCCGTCGCCCGAATGCGTGGAACCAGTCGCTCGGACGTCTCGCAGGCGGTGTTCGACGTGCTGAAGCTGATGAACTCCGAGCCCAAGACCAAACCGATGGTGTGGCAGATCTCGCTGAACCGGCTTGCCGCGCCGGCGATCAATCGTTCCGTTCCGACCGTGAAGGCGGATGCCGCGCGACGGCTGTTCGGCGTGGATTGCAGTGAGATCAACTGGGCGATCATCGATTCGGGGATCGACGCGCAACACCCGGCGTTCGGACCCGCACAGCTGAAGGCGACGTACGACTTCACCAACTACCGGCAGATCGTCAGCCTCGGCAACGCCAAACCGGCGGTGCGCAAGGAGAACCTCAAGGCCCTCAAGGCGGCACGGGGCGACTCGCTGCCGCTAGACGCCAACAGGAAGCTGGACGAGATCGCGCGCAATACCATCGCGGGCCGCACGGTGCGATGGGATCTTGTCAAGGAGTTCGTCCTGATCGACAAGCCGCCGCACCCGGTCAGCGAGCACGGCACCCACGTGGCCGGGATCATCGGCGCCCGCAAGGGCGATGCCGAGGAGTCCGCCGACGGAATGTGCCCGGGCATCGGCATATACGACTTCCGGATACTGAGCCAGGACATCGCCAACACCGAGTTCGCGGTGATCGCCGCGCTTCAGTTCATCCGCTACACCAACGAACAGGCCGGTTTCCTGCTCATCAACGGCGTCAACATGAGCCTGTCGATACCGCACGACGTCCGGAACTACGCGTGTGGCGGCACCCCGGTCTGCGTCGAAAGCGAACGGCTCATCGACAACCGTGTGGTGGTCGTCGCTGCCGCGGGCAATCTGGGCTATCAGCACACCGTTGTCGGCGGCCAACCCTTCGACAGCTATCAGGCGTTGAGCATCACCGATCCGGGCAACGCCGACCGCGTCATCACCGTCGGGTCGACGCACCGGGCCGCGCCGATGACCTATGGCGTCAGCTACTTTTCGAGCCGAGGGCCCACCGGTGACGGCCGACTCAAACCCGACCTGGTGGCGCCGGGAGAGCGGATTCGCGCCCCGATGCCCGACGGTAACTGGGGTTGTCTGGACGGGACAAGCATGGCGGCGCCGCATGTCAGCGGAGCGGCGGCGATGCTGATGGCCCGCTACCCCGAGCTGATCGGCGAGCCGGAGCGGATCAAACGGATCCTCTGCACGACCGCCACGGATCTCGGCCGGGAACGCAACTTCCAGGGCCACGGCATGCTCGACGTGCTGCGTGCGCTACAGAGTCAATAGGGGGAACTGACATGAACACAAAGGTTTTCGGCGTCGAGGTGCTGCGGGCCCGCAAGGGCGACTGCCTGATGCTGCACTACGGGACGGACGACGAACCGGGCCTCGCCATCATCGACGGCGGACCGGCCGGCGTATACACACCCTTCCTGCGGCCCCGGCTCGAAGCCCTGCGCGTCGAGCGCGGGGTGGCGGACACCGATGCGCTGCCGGTCGACCTGGTCATGCTCAGCCATATCGACGACGACCACGTCAAGGGGCTGATCCAGCTGACCACCGAACTCGTCGAGGCCCAGGACAACCAGAAGCCGAAACTCGTTCAGATACTAGATCTTTGGCACAACACCTTCGAT
>JAOPWF010000700.1 GCA_025965815.1 Mycobacterium sp. | reverse complement strand
ACAAGCCGGTATCGGCCGGTGAGCTGGCCGGGTTGCGCAGCGGCCTCGACGAGTTCTCCCGCTCCCCCACCTATGTTGACTACACCCGCAGCGTGGAGGACATCCTGGCGCTGTGCATGACCGGGTTCCCCTCGTTCGAGGATAAGGGCGCCCACCGCCGCTCGCTGATTTACTGGGGCCCCAGCACACTTCGTGACGCCAACGACCAACGCCCGTCACTGTTCTCCACTAAGCAGGTCAAAGACATGGCCGCCGCCGCCGGCATTCAGATCAACGTCATCGGACGCTCCGGCCTGCCTGACCCGGCGCTGGTAGGGGTGAACAATCTGTACGCGGTCGCCAGCGGCACCGGCGGCAGGTTCGAGATCTACAACCCGGTCGGCACCGACGTGGACACCTCCGGCGGCACCAACCCGACGCTGGGCGCCACCCTCGACACCATCTGTGCCAGCCGACCGCCGGTGGTCCTCGCCGACGGGAAAACGCTCACCGCACGGTCCTGGGACTATCCGAATGTGCCGCTGATCGCCGGCCTCGCTGTGTCGGCCCTGTTGTGCCTGTCCCTGCTGGTCCTGCGCCGATGACCTTCGAACCCGTTGTGCCCCCGGTGATCCTGATCGCCGTCACCGCCGTGCTCGTCGGCATCCGCGCCGTGGCGCTGCGCCGGTTACTCCGGCACACCCGGCCCGGACGCTACTGCCACGTTGTGCTGCGCTGGAGCGGGCTGACCCTGGCCGTGCTGCTGCTGGCGGTCGCCGCCGCCCGTCCCGGCCTGCACCTCGGTGACTCCCGGTCACCATCGGTGACAGCGACGGCGGCCGGCTCGAACACCAACGTCTTCTTTGTCGTTGACCGGTCGGTGGCGTCGCGGGTCGAGGACTTCGCTGACCACACCTCCCGGATGGCCGGCATCCGGACCGACATGACCGCGCTGATCGACCACTACCCGCGCGCCCGTTTCGCGGTGATCTCGTTCTCCTCGGCCGCCGCCGTGGACTGGCCGTTGTCGAACGACGTGTGGAGCCTCAAACCGATGATTGCCGGGCTGGCGACCTACACGTTCACGCCGCCCGACGCGTTGTCCAAGGTGAACGCCGCGGCCGCCGGCGCCCTGCTGCGGGACAAGCTGGCACAGGCCGACCATCAATACCCGCAGAGCACGAATTTGGTGTTCTACTTCGGGGAAGGGGCCGGCGGCTCGCCGGCAGCCCAGGACACCTTCGCTCATCGCACCGCCACGGTGGCCGGCGGAGCGGTGCTCGGCTACGGCACCCCGACCGGCGGTGCGGTGCCGCAAGGATACGTCAAGGGTGAGCCGCGCTATCTCATTGACCCGCGCACCGGCGCCGCCCTGACCTCGGCCGTCAACGAACCGGCATTGACAGCGATCGCCGGTCGACTCGGCGTCCCCTACTTTCACCGCGTGCAGGGCCAGAGCATCACGCCGGTGATTCCCGCCCTCAACGGCGCCCCGGCCGGCGACGGCGCCGACATCGCTGCATCGGTCGCGGGACGAGCCGAACTGTACTGGGTGTTCGCCGCCATCGCGGCCGCGCTGGTGCTGATGGAGTTGTATTTGACGATTCGCCAGTTCCGGCGCAACCGCACGGCGCGTCGGGATGTGGCGCTGTGATGCTGCGCCGCGATCCCCGCCCGGCCGCGCGACCGGCGTGGCAGCGGATGGTCGGGCGCGGGCAGCGCGGCCCGTCGCGGCTTCGGTTGCGACGCCGGTTGGTGCTGTTCTCGGCGCCCGTGGTCGCGGTGGCACTGCTGGCGGCCGTCAAGTTGATCTCCGTGGTGATCCTCGGCAACGCGGCAGCCTCTGACTTCGGCCGGCACGACACCGGCGCTCTGCGCGACGACATCGCGACGTTGTCTGTCCTCAATGTCATCGCGCCCGACAAGCTCGCCTTCGCGCAGGGCGGCCTCGCTGCCCTCGAGGGCGACTTGGGCGCAGCGGATTCGCGGTTCAGCGACGTGTTGTCGCGCACCGACGCCTCACGGTCCTGCCCGGTGCGGGTCAACGTAGAGCTCGTCCGCGAAACCCAGGGCGACCGCGCCGCCCGGGACGGCAGACGTGACCAGGCCGAGCAGCACTACGCCAGCGCCCTGGCAGTCATCAAGGACGCTCCGCAGGTTTGCTTCCAGGGAAACAGCGACCCCAACAGCGACCGCCGCGCGATCAGGAACGACGCCGCACCGCGGCTCGCCGACAAAATCAACGCACTGCACACGCCGCTCCCGTCCAGCCCGTCGCCGCCGCGCCCTCCTGCGGCCACCTCGCCACCGGCCCCGCCACCACCGCCCCCACCACCACCGGTAGGGGCGCCCGGTCCGGGCGGCGACGCAGGAAATCTCAGCCGGGTCGACCCCGACCGGCTACCGGGAACGAACGGGTCGGCGCCCACGCTGCGACTCGACCCCGGCTCCGGGAATCCGCTTGACCGCCTGCGCGAGGCGTTGGGCGACGCCGATGCCTCCGGTGGCGGTGGGTAGAAAGCGCGCGTTCAATCAGGTCGCACACTTTGCGGCGGGTAGCAGTTCCCCGCCCATGTTCCTGCTGATCATCTCCAGTGCCGCTGCAGCCAGGACGTCATCGATGTGCGCTACCGCGTCAGGCGGCACGACGACTTCGAAATGGCGCACGTAGGCGTCCAACGCGGTGTAAAGGACACACTGTTCGGTGACCTGCCCGGTGATGATCACCCGATTGGTATGCAGCGTTCTGAGCAGATAGCCCAACGATGTGGAGTAGAACGCGCTGTGTCGCACCTTCGTCAGGAAGGGGCAGTCGTCAGTCGGCACGCTCGGATTCACCAGGTCCGGCCGCTCCCCGTCCAGCGCTGAGCGCACCAGCGTGCGCTTGTCGGGGCCAGCGGGCCGATAATTTCGGCGACACTGGGTATCAACACATCTGCGTCAGGATGGCGATAGGCGTTGAGCATGTCGACCACGAGGCGGCGGTGTCGGTCACGCATCCCTGATACCCCGTGACAACGAGTTCACTCGGATCGAAAAGGACCGGCCGGAAATTGCGGGCCTAGTACTCAACGAGATTCGATACCGATGAAGCTCTATTCCGCGGCTCGGCCTCCGCGCGGGTCGCCGTCGTCGGCACGTACCCATAAGGTCGCTGACGTCCGCAGATGGCAAGTGCGGCGGATTGCGGCTGCGCCGCAGCAGCTTTCGTCGGCCGGTCACCGCGGTCCCGGGGCGAGCCGCGTCTTCGCCGAACGGCTCTCGGCCGGCCAGGGCCGCGATCCACTGCAGCTCGTCGCGCCGCTCTGCGCTCTGGGTCTGTGTGAAGTCTTCGATGAACCGCAGCCGAAGAATGGTCTGCGCGCGTCGCGGCAGGGCCGCGAGCAAGGGCCGCAACGCTTCCCGGTCCTCGATCCGCTCCAGATCGCGATCTACGTCGCCGGGCGTTCGGCGAGGCTCCCGAGTCGCCGTCTCCGTCGAAGCGATGCAGGGACACAATCGATCCCTGCGCCTTTAGCGCCGACCCCAGCAGCGCAGCGCCAGCACATCTGGCAACCTCCGCGATGACAAGGTCAGGGACAGGCGAACGCCCCCTTCGACGCTGGGCAAAGGGGGCGTTCGTGGTTGAGGCTGTCCGCCTTAGACGCGCGGAGCATTCGGGCCGGCACTCGCCGGGCCCGCTGCGACGACCGCACCGTTCGCACCACTTCCTCCCGCTACCCATCGTTTGCCGAAGACGAGCCGCCACCGCCAGGCGCTCGCGGACGTGTGGCACCCACCGCCGTGACTGCTATGTGAGTACCGAAGGTCACCGTGCCGCGGTTGGCGGGCCGGTCAGGCGTGAGCCCGCACGCGGTGATGTGCAGTGAGCAGCAGGTGGTGGTAGGTCTCAGTGGGCGGCAGGTTGCCGCGGTAGGTGACGGCCAGGAAGTCGACAGCTAACTGCTCGGCGAGGGCCCGCAGTTTGGTGTTGGTGACCTGCGACCGCCATCTGAGCAGTTCGAACGCCGCCTCGGCATCGATGCGATAGACGAACATGAGCATGCCTTTGGCTTGCTCGATCGCTGCGCGGCTTTTCCCGATTTCGGCGACGGCCGCGCTGACGAGTTCTTGATGCCGGTGAGCCGTCGGGGTGAGGTCGATCCAGAACCCGCGGGCGCCGATCACCGATCCTGTGGTGTCGCAGAGTTGTTCGCCAATCACCACCACATCATGGACGTGCTCGTCGATGCCATTGATG
>JAOPWF010000652.1 GCA_025965815.1 Mycobacterium sp. | reverse complement strand
ATCAGCCGGATCTCGGTGCGGATCGCGTAACGCAACACCGTCACGCCGGTAGAACGCTCGCGGCCGATGAAACGCCAGTGCTCGCGCTGCTCGGCCACGCTGGCCGTCAGGATGTCGACCGAGGACTCGATGACGCGGCTGGGGTCGAGCTTGCCTGCGCGCGCGCCGCGCAGCATGTCGCGCAACGCGCGGAATGATTCGTCGATCAGCACCAGGCCGAGGGCTTCCATCGACTCGAAATGGCGGTAGAACGCCGCCGGCACGATGCCCGCTTCACGGGTCACCTCACGCAGGCTGAGCGCACCGAAGCTGCGTTCATCGAGCAGCTTGAGCGCGGCGGCGATGATGGCACGCCGGGTCGCCTCCTTGCGCTCCTCGCGCGACTGGCCCGCACGGCTGCGCGACGATTCCGAGCGGTGCCGTCGTGACGTGGGAGTACGACTGTTCACTATGTGAAACCTACCACAGCCTCGTCCGATTCATTGACATGCTGGCACTTCAGCGCGAATGGTGTACATATGTTCACTCAAACTTTGGCGAAGAGGGTCCTGGGTTGCAGCCTTGTTGATCTGCTCACCGGGCCGCACGGCATTGACCGGTACACCGAGCTGGTCGCTCCGACGTGGACGCAGGGCGACGCCCGCGCCAAGGTCGTCGCGGTGCAGCGCCGCACCCCCCGCAGCGTCACGTTGACGCTGGAGCCCAACCGCGCGTTCACCGGCTTTCGCGCCGGGCAGCACATCAACCTGTCCGTCGAGATCGACGGCCGGCGGCGCACCCGGTGCTATTCGCCGGCGAACGCGGAGGGTGACCGGTTCATCGAACTGACGGTCGGTCTGCACGACGGCGGCCTTGTCTCGACCTACCTCTATGAGCAGGCCCGGCCAGGGATGGTCGTCGGCCTGGCCGGTGTCGGCGGCGACTTCGTGCTGCCTGCCGAGCGGCCTCCCCGCATCCTGCTGGTCTCCGGCGGCAGCGGCATCACCCCGGTGATGTCGATGCTGCGCACGCTGCGCGCCGAGCGGTTTGACGGCGAGGTCACCTTCGTGCACTACGCGCGTTGCCGCGAGGAAGCGTCCTACCGCGACGAACTCGCCGCGATGCCGGACGTGCGCGTTCTGCACGGCTACACCCGCTCGGCGGAGACCGCAGACCTGCGGGGCCGGTTCGGTCCCGAGCATCTGGCCGCCGCCATGGCCTCGCCGGACGCTGTGTACGTCTGCGGGCCGCCGTCACTGGTCGACGCGGTGTGCGAGCACTGCGGCAACGTCAGCTTCGAGAGCTTCGTGCCGCCCGTCTACGCCGTGCCTGCCGAACCGTCGGGTGGACGCGTGGCGTTCGCCGACAGCGGCATCGACGTCACCGACGACGGCTGCTCGCTGCTCGAACAGGCCGAGGCAGCCGGCCTGAAGCCGGAGAACGGCTGCCGGATGGGCATCTGCCACACCTGCACGCGCCGCAAGACCACCGGCATCGTGCGCAACCTGACCACCGGGGCGATTTCCACCGGCGAAGACGAGGACGTGCAGATCTGCGTCTCTGTTCCCGTCGGCGACGTCGAACTCGCCCTGTAAACACCACCAACCGAAAGGAGTCACGACATGTCTAAGCTGGATCTTTCCCGTCGCTTCGCTCGCCCCGAAAAGATCACCCTGACCCCCGAGCAGGCCGACGCGTTCGGCCGGGAACTCGACGCGCTCAAGGAGCGCGTGATGGCCGACCTCGGCGAGCGGGATGCCACCTACATCCGCCGAGTCATCAAGGCGCAGCGCGCACTCGAAGTCGGCGGCCGCGGCCTGCTGTTCGCCGGCGTGCTGCCACCCGCCTGGATCGCGGGCACCGCCATGCTGGCGGTGTCGAAGATCCTCGACAACATGGAGATCGGCCACAACGTCATGCACGGCCAGTACGACTGGATGGGCGACCCGGCCCTCTCCAGCCGTGGCTTCGAATGGGACACCGCGTGCCCCGGCGATCAGTGGCGGCACTCGCACAACTACATGCACCACACCCACACCAACATCGTCGGGATGGACCGCGACATCGGCTACGGCATCCTGCGGATCAGCGAAGACCAGAAGTGGCGCCCGTACTTCCTCGGCAACCCGGTCTACGCGTTCCTGCTGATGGTGCTCTTCCAGTACGGCGTCGCCGTGCACGAACTGGAAACCGAGCGCATCCGGGCCGGCGAGATCACCTTGGCCGACAAGCGCGAGGTGCTGGAGGGCATCTGGAAGAAGGTCCGGCGCCAGTTCGCCAAGGACTACATCGCGTTCCCGTTGCTGGCCGGCCCGTTCGCCCCGTTCGTGGCCAGCGGCAACCTGACCGCCAACCTGATCCGGAACATCTGGTCGTACGCCATTATCTTCTGCGGCCACTTCCCTGACGGCACACAGGAATTCACCATCGAGGAGACCAAGGACGAGTCACGCGGCATGTGGTACTTCCGTCAGATCCTCGGATCGGCGAACCTCACCGGCGGCAAGCTGTTCCACATCCTGAGCGGCAACCTGTCCTTCCAGATCGAGCACCACCTATTCCCCGACATTCCGGCCCACCGGCACGCCGAGATCTCGACGGAGGTCAAAGAGATCTGCAAGCGTTACGGCATTCCGTACAACTCGGGACCGCTGCCCAAGCAGTTCGGCACCGTGGTGCGCAAGATCGTCAAGCTGGCCTTCCCGTACCGCACGCCACGGCCGGAGCCCGAACCGGCCGTCGCGCTGCCCGCGGAAACCGCGGTCCAGGCCGCGCCGAGCGTCGAGCGTGGCAGCGCACCGGAACTGATCGCCGTGGGCGGATAGTCCTCTCAGGCGCTGACGCATTCGGTCATTCGGGCGGAGAGGCTGTGACAGGATGGCGAACATGGCGGGTGTCGGCGACGTTCTCGGCTGGGTAAAAGAGCGGGTTGTCTCCCAGGTTCCGCGCGCTGACCTTGATCATCGCGACCCCGACTACATCCGCGACCGGTTGCCCGGAACCTGGCTGCTCGCCTCGCTGTACTTCCGGGCGGACGTGCGGGGCCTGCACCGGATCCCGAACGAGGGCCCGGTCCTGCTGGTCGGCAACCACAGCGGCGGCAACGTCCCGCCGGACACTTTCGTGTTCACGCTGGCGTTCTGCTCGTACTTCGGTGTTGAGCGGCCGTTTTACCAACTCGCGCACAATCTGGTAGTGACCGCACCCGGTCTGGGTTGGCTGCGCAAGTTCGGCACCGTCGCGGCGAACCCGGAAAACGCCCGGCTGGCGCTGGAGTCCGGCGCCGCGCTGCTGGTGTATCCCGGCGGTGACTACGAGGTTTTCCGTCCGTCCTGGGAGCGCCATGTGGTCGACTTCGACGGCCGCAAGGGCTACGTGCAGCTCGCCCGCGAGACGGGCGTACCGATCGTGCCGGTGGCCAGTGTCGGCGGCCAGGAGACGGCGCTGTTCCTCAACCGCGGGCAGTGGCTGGCCAAACTGCTGAGGGTGGACAAGACGCTGCGGCTCAAGAGCGTGCCGATATCGCTGGCGCTGCCGTGGGGGCTCAACATCAGCGACCTGGCCGGGCATATTCCGCTGCCCGCCAAGATCTCGATCGAAGTGCAGGAACCCATTGAGGTGGACGGTGACGACCAGGCGGTGCACGACAAGGTGATGGAGAGTCTCCAGGCCGGGGTGGACCGCCTCGCCGCCGAGCGCCGGTTCCCGGTGATCGGCTGATGCGCGTCGAGCGACGGCTCATCGTCAACGCCGATGCCGACACGGTGTGGAAGGTCGTCAGCGACCCGGACTGCTACCCGTCGTTCATGAGCAACCTCGAGCGGTGGGAGACGATGACCGAGGGGCCCGTGGAGGTCGGCTCCCGCTACACTGCGCACTGGAAAATCGGCTCCGCACCGGTGGGCGGCGTCGTCGAGGTGGTCGAGTTCGACCCGGCGCGCGACCTGGCATGGATCGCCATCACCGGCGTGACCCTGCGCGGACGCTTCCGGCTTCGGAGTGCGGGTCCCGACGGCACCAAGGTGACGTTCCGGCTGTCCTACCAGGCTCCGGGCGGGCTGCTTGGCCTGCTCGCCGACCGGATCGCGGCCCGGCAGGTGGGCAACACACTCGCCGAAAGCCTGGAAAGGCTGCGCGGCCTGGTGGAGCCGTAGATCACTCGCTGACAGCGTGCAGCACAAGCACGGACCGCGCATCCACCTTCACGGTGGCAGCGGCCGCGACCTGCTCTTCGTCTCCGGCATTGCCGGTAGCAATTGTGGTGTCGATGACCGGAGTCCACACCTTTCCGAATTCCTCCGGGGGCAGCGTGAATTCGATGCTTTCGTCATGTGCGTTGAAGCACAGCACGAAGGAGTCGTCGGTGACGCGCTGGCCGCGGGCGTCCCGGTCGGGGATGCCCTGACCGTTGAGGAAGACCGCGACCGACTTCCCGAATCCGGAACCCCAGTCTTCGTCGCTCATCTCGGAGCCATCCGGGGTGAACCAGGAGATGTCCGGCAGGCCTTCGGTGCCGCGGCGGCGCACCGGCAGGCCGTTGAAGAATCGGCGACGGCGAAACACCGGATGCGCGGCCCGCAACTCGGACACCGCGTGGGTGAACTGGATCAGGTCACCGTCCGCCTCATCCCAGTGAATCCAGGTGATCTCGTTGTCCTGGCAGTAGCCGTTGTTGTTGCCGCCCTGGGTGCGGCCGAGCTCGTCGCCGTGGGAGATCATCGGTACGCCCTGGGACAGCAGGTTGGTGGTCAGGAAGTTCCGCTGTTGCCGCGCACGCAGCGCATTGATCTCTGGGTCATCGGTGGGACCTTCGACGCCGCAGTTCCACGATCTGTTGTGGCTCTCGCCGTCGTTGTTGTCTTCGCCGTTGGCCTCGTTGTGCTTCTCGTTGTAGGAGACCAGGTCACGCAGGGTGAACCCGTCGTGGGCGGTGACAAAGTTGATCGACGCCACCGGCCGGCGCGCGGTGTGTTCGTACAGATCGGCAGAACCGGTCAGCCGGGAGGCGAACTCGCCCAGGCTAGCCGCTTCGCCGCGCCAGAAATCGCGAACGGTGTCGCGGTACTTGCCATTCCACTCTGTCCACTGCGGCGGGAAGTTGCCGACCTGGTACCCGCCGGGGCCGACGTCCCATGGTTCGGCGATCAGTTTCACCTGGCTCACAACCGGATCCTGCTGCACCAGTTCGAAGAACGCCGCCAGCCGGTCGACGTCGTAGAACTCGCGGGCCAGCGTCGAGGCCAGGTCGAAGCGGAACCCGTCGACGTGCATCTCGGAGACCCAGTAGCGCAGCGAGTCCATGATCAGTTGCAGCGAATGCGGGTGCCCGACGTTGAGACTGTTACCGGTGCCGGTGTAGTCCATGTAATACCGCTTGTCGTCCTCGACCAGGCGGTAGTACGCCTCGTTGTCGATCCCGCGCATCGAGACCGTTGGGCCCATGTGGTTCCCCTCGGCGGTGTGGTTGTAGACCACGTCGAGGATCACCTCGATGTCCGCCTCGTGCAGCGTGCGGACCATCGCCTTGAACTCCTGCACCTGTCCGCCCGGCGTCGAGCTGGAGCTGTACTTGGCGTCGGGCGCGAAGAACCCGATGGTGTTGTAGCCCCAGTAGTTCGAGAGGCCCTTGTCGATCAGCGTGGAGTCATTGGCGAAGTGATGCACCGGCATCAACTCGATCGCGGTGACGCCCAGGCTCTTCAGGTGGTCGATGATGGCGGGGTGGGCGACCGCGGCGTAGGTGCCGCGAATGCGCTCGGGTATGTCGGGATGGGTCTCGGTCAACCCTTTGACGTGCGCCTCATAGATCACCGAATCCGCATACTCGTGGCCCGGCGGGCGGTCGACGCCCCAGTCGAAGAACGGGCTGATCACCACCGACTTCGGCATGCTGGGCGCCGAGTCGTCATCGTTGCGGCTGTCGGGGTCGCCGAAGTTGTATCCGAACAACGACTGATCCCAATGAAACTCGCCGTCGATCGCCTTGGCGTACGGGTCAAGCAGCAGCTTGTTGGGGTTGCACCTCTGCCCGGTGGCCGGATCGTTCGGACCGTAGACCCGGTAGCCGTAGCGTTGACCCGGCTGGATGTCGGGCAGAAAAGCGTGCCATACGAACCCGTCCACCTCCGGCAGGACCACTCGGGTCTCGTTGTCGTCGGCGTCGAACAGGCACAACTCCACCCGCTCCGCGGCTTCACTGAAAATCGCGAAGTTGGTACCCGACCCGTCATAGGTTGCGCCCAGTGGATAGGCCTTGCCCGGCCATACCTCGGTAGGACCCAGATCGCGTCTTACGGGCGCGGGCTGGTCGGTGGGGATCACCGCGGGTGACGCGGTGACCTTCGAGCTGGCGGCTTTAGCCACAGTTGTGCACTCCAAGCGTTTCGGCGTGCGGTCCGTTCAGACCGCGTGGTGGCCGCGTCTCGCGCCGCGGCGGCGCGCATCGGGACCAAAGGTCGATTTTACTGATCGGGCGCCCGATGGCGCCCGACATAAGGCGTGCGCTCAGGTTCGGCGGCCTTGGGGGACAGCGTCCCCGAGGAGCCGAACAACTCATAGGTGGGATCACCGAACAGCGGAACGGCGTCGTGCGCGGACTCCGGTGGCCCCTGGCGACCGTCGACCTGCTCGCCGTCCTGCGAACCTGGCATTCCGCTTTGCCCTTCCTGCCACCAGTCCTGGTGGGGGCCATCTGTCATAGTTGCTCTCCGAGTTAATTGACGTTCGGGGGATACCCGCGGGAGCCGGTTCTGAATCCCGGCATTATGAGATGAGGACGCGAAACCGGGGGTGGCGCCCTAGTTCAGGCGCGGCGAGGCGGCTGACCGGGCGGCCGGTCTTGCTGGACACCGATGACGGTGTCGCGATCATCACAGTGAACGGCCCGGGATGTGCTTCGAACTGGCCGCTACAACCCTCAGGGGATGAGCACGATCTTGCCGCGGGTGCGCCGTTTCGCCAGCTCAGCGAACGCGTCGCGGACATCGTCGAGCGGATAGGTCGCGGCGATCGGCACTTCGATCTGCCCGGACGCGACGAGGTCGGCCATCTCGGAGAGCACCGACGTGCTCGTCGCGTCGACACTGCCCTCGGCCTTGGCGCCCAACTCGGCCGCCGCCTCGAACGCGATGATGGTTTCGATGCGGTCCCGCGGGATACCAAGATCCACCGCGAGGCGTAGATATTCGGGACCGAACAGATCGATGAAGGCGTCGACGCCGTCGGGCGCGGCCGCGCGGATACGGTCGGCCAGGCCGTCTCCCCGGCTGACCGGGATCCCGCCCTTGGCCCGCAGCCAGTCGTGGTTTGACTCCGAGGCGATTCCGATCACCGTCGCCCCGCGGGCCCGCAGCAACTGCACGGTCACGGCGCCGACTCCGCCTGCAGCGGCGGACACCACGACGGTGTCACCCGGACCGGCCGCGACCGCGCGCACCGCGGCGTACGCGGTGCAGCCGACCACGTACAGCGATCCGGCGGCCTCCCACGACAGCGCCGGGGGTTTGGCGATGAGCTGGTCGGCCGGCACCACCACGCGTTCAGCGTGGCTGGACCGCTGCCAGGACCAGCCCAGCACCTCGTCTCCGACCGCGGGCCAGCTGACGCCCGGCCCCACCGCGTCGACGACACCGGCGAGGTCGCTGCCTTCGCCGGACGGAAACTTGGGCGGGCCGTCACTGGGGAACAGGCCCTCCCTGATGGCGATCTCGCCGGGGTTGATGCCTGCGGCGCGAACGGCCACCGCGACCTCGCCTTCACCCGGTGGCAGCAGTTCGACATCGCCGACGTAGAGCACGTCGGGGCCGCCGAACCGATCGAAGCGCACGGCCCTATTTGTCTCGGTCATCTATCCATGTTGCCCTCGTCAGCCGGACCACGGCGTGATCGGCCGATCGCGGCGCTCGCCGTCCAGCACGACGTCCACCCGCTCGTCGAAGAAGGCCACCCGATCCCGGACCGGCTTGGCGTCATTCAGCGGTTGGCGGTACGTCCAGGCCACATCGGACGGTCCCCCCGGCAGCGAGAAGTAGCCGGCCCGGCCCTTGTATGCGCAGTAGGTGACCGTCTCGCTCGGCTCCAGGTCGACCGCCACGTCCTCGCGAGGCAGGTAGAAGCGCACCGGCAGCAGCGTCTCGAAGAGCAGGACGGGCCGCAACGACTCGGCCAGCAGCAGGCCGTCGAGTTCGAGCCGGACGTGCCGCCCGCTGCGCAGAACGTCGATTCGGTGGAACGGGTCGCGGGGGTGGCTGACGATGGGCTCGTCCTCTTCGAGCCAGGAGAACGCGGCGAAGTCCAACACGATGTAGTCCGCGAGGTCGGGGTCGGCCGGCCGGAACGCCGCCCCCGGCCGGGTGTCGCCGGCGGACTCCACGTCCAGCGACGTGCCGGCGCAGGTGTGGACCGCGAACGGGATGCGCGGATCCAGGATGGGCCGCGAACTGACCTCCGGCAGCCGCAGGCCGACGTCCTCGTGCGAGGCCGGGTCAGCCGACCCCGCGGGAGCGAGCGTAGCCACGACATCGGCCGCCGGCACCGCGTAGGTCGGGACGACCCGGCGCGGTTCCCAGAGCAGTAGGGCGCCCGTTGTGTCGGCGACCGGCTGACCGCCGAGCATGACCCGAATCCGTTTCGCCGTCGGCTCATAACGCAACGAGCCGAGTGTGCTGCCGAGTTGATCCCGCATCCTGACGCCCATGGACCCAT
>JAOPWF010000676.1 GCA_025965815.1 Mycobacterium sp. | reverse complement strand
GAATCCAAGCTTGAAGTCGCCGCCCAGGACGCACACCGGGATGTCGCCCGCCCGCGCTAACCTCGCCGATGTGAGCTATCAGGAGCGACCGGCCCCGGTCGCCCTCCGGGAACTCGTCGAATGCGTATGGACGTCCGACGGGTCCGCTGAACAGGTCCGTGTGCTTCCGGACGGCTGCATGGACCTCATCCGGATGAACGGCCCCGTCCTCGTCGCCGGTCCGGACCGTACGGCGTTCATCACAGCGCGTGGCCCCGGTCCGGCCACGGGCGTGCGATTTCGCCCCGGAGTGCTCCCCCGACTACTCGGCGTGCCCGCTTCCGAACTGGTGAACAGCCGAGTGCCCTCAGTGAAGTTGGCGCAGGCCAACGTCCAAGGATATGTCATTGCTGCAGCTGACCATCGAACTGGCTCGGCGACAACCTCTTCGGAGACGGCGCCGTGGTCGATGCCCGTGCTGGCCCACGTCACCCGCCGACTCGCCGGTGGGGCTGCCGTGACCGAAGTGGCCGAGCAGATCGGCTGGTCGAGCCGCACCCTGCAACGCCAGTGCGCCGCCGTGTACGGATACGGCCCGGCCACGCTGCGCAGGGTGTTGCGATTCCGTGGGGCGATGCGGCTGCTGAGTGCGGGAGAACCGTTCAGCCAGGTCGCTGCTCGCAGCGGCTACGCCGATCTGCCGCACCTGCACCGCGAGGTGCGCGATCTCGCCGGGGTACCGCTGGCGTCCATCGTCGGTTGACGCATGCGAATTACGCCACCAACGGCGCGAACAGGTCGACGCTGGTGCCGTCCGGGCGGCCACGGTCGCGTACCGCTGACCCCAGGGGGCGTCGAACGTTGCAATGCTCCGGGGTGTCCGGCCGCCGTGATCCGTTCGTAGAGCGCGTCCACCTCGACCGCAGAGTTGAGCGCGAACGCGAGCGCCACCCGTCCCGCAGATGTGGGCGGACTCCAGCCCGGATGCATTTCTGCGATGGTGTCCTCGCTGTCGAAGGCCAGGCGGTTACCGCCGGGCAACTCGACTTCGACGTGCGGTCCGTCCCGCTCCGGAACCGCCAGTCCGAGCAGTCGATAGAAGTCGAGCGATCGTTTCAGGTCCCCGGCGACGATCTCGATGACCGTCGCAGTCACACGAATATCCATACCGGGGAGGCTAGGTCGGCGGCGTGCGGCCGTCGTGAACAAATCGGACAGCTTAGAGGCCGGACCAAGCGGTGTCGATTAGCTCGGCGACGTTGATGTTTTTCGCCGCCTGCGATTCCGGCGCGTCGATTTCCTCGGCGACGTACACGGAGATGAAGCGCCGGATCTCTGCGTCAACCCCGCCGATGATGCGCACGAGCGCGCCGCGGATGGAACTCGACGACACGTCGATCCTGATATCCGACGGCCCCGGCTTGAGGACATCGATGACGATCAAGAGTGGCTCGGCGGCGTGTGCGGAGGCGCGTAGCGCGATATCGCCTGCGACCCGGAATCGTTGTTTATCGAGCCGCAGATCGACGAGCAGATCAATTTCCAGCGGAATCCTGACAGCGAATGTGAACGTATCGCCGACATTGCGCTTGACCCGAGGTGCCTGGATCTTCACCTTGGCGGTGACCTTGGCGATCTTGCCGGGGCCCTGGCTCATCGGACCAACCTCGAACTGCTCCCCGGTGATCGCGGCAAACGCGCCTGCGACCCGCTCCTCGCTGACGGCGACCTCGAAGAATCTCCGGCCGAACTCTTCATAGGTCATGTAGTCGTGGGTAGGCATAGCTTGCCAACCGTACCCCCGGGGGTCCATCACCCAACCGCGAACCATTACCCGTTACTTGCTGTGATTCGTCTGCTGGTGGCGATGGATGGCGGTGCCGGGCTGAGGCGTGCTGGTCCGGTGCGAGAACGCCTCGTGGTGCACCGGGGCGCTGACCGACGGGCTCGGGTTGGGACCGCCGGCCACAATCTTGTCAGGCCACAAGGGTGCTTTGTGACCCTCACTAGCCGAGCAGTGAGGGGACGATCGCCTCGATGAGGTGCGGGCCGGGCTCCGCGAAGGCCGACCGCAGTGCGTCGGCGAATTCCTCCGCTGTCGTCGCGCGGCGCGCGGGTACGCCCATGCCCTCGGCGAGCTTGACGAAGTCCATTGTGGGCCGGGTCAGGTCGAGGAGATCCAGCGCTTTGGGGCCGGGCGCCCCGTCGGGTCCGGCAGTCTCCGCGCCGACACGCTGCAGTTCGATCCGCAGGATGTCGTAGGCGCCGTTGTTGTAGATCACCGTGGTCACATCGAGGTTTTCCCGCGCCTGCGTCCACAACGCCGAAAGCGTGTACATCGCGGACCCGTCGGCTTCCAGGGACAACACCGGGCGGTCCGGGGCGGCGACGGCCGCGCCGACGGCCGTAGGCATGCCAAAGCCGATGGCCCCGCCGGTGAGTGGGAGCCAGTCGTGAGCGGGCGCGCCCGCCGTCGCCTGCGGCAACGACAGGCCGGCGGTGTTCGCTTCGTCGACGACGATCGCCCGCTCGGGCAGCAGTGCGCCAACCACGGCGGCCACGGACTGGGCCGTCAGCGGACCGGTCGGCAGAGCGGGCCGACCCTCGGTTGCAACCGGCGCGACGATGCCCGGTGCCACCGTATCGGCAAGCACCGCAAGGGCTTCCGCAGCGCCGACGGGTTCGGCGAGAACGTGGACCTGGCAGCCCTCGGGTACCAGATCGCTGGGCCGGCCTGGATAGGCGAAGAATGACACCGGCGACTTTGCCCCGGCGAGCACCAGGTGCTTGGCGCCGGCCAACTGGGCTTCCACGTCCTCGGCGAAGTAACCGAGCCGCTCCACGCCGGCGATGCCTGCTCCGCGTTCCAGCCGGGTGGGAAACGTCTCGCAGAACAGCCGCGCGCCGGTGGCTTCCGCGATGCGCGCCGCCGACGCCAACCCGGCGGCGCGGGTCGCATCACCGCCCACCAGTAACACCGTGCCTTCACCCGAACGCAGTGCCTTCGCAGCCAGGTCGACGGCGTCGGTGGCGACCGTGGTCGGGCCAGACTCGTCAGTCCCTGAGCCGGCCGGGGCGGTATCGCCCTCCCACGACACATCGGCGGGCAGGATGAGAGTCGCAATCTGGCCACCAGCGCGGGCGGCGGCGACGGCCTCGGCGGCGTCGGCCCCGACGTCGGCGGCACTCGCGGTGCGACGGACCCAGCCGGACACGGTGCCGGCTAGTGCGTCGATATCGGATTCCAGTGGGGCGTCGTACTTCTTGTGGTAGGTGGCATGGTCGCCGACCACGACCACCAGCGGCACCTGCGCCCGCCGGGCGTTGTGCAGGTTGGCCAGACCGTTGCCCAACCCGGGGCCGAGATGCAACAGCACCGCGGCCGGCCGGCCGGCGATGCGGGCGTAGCCGTCGGCAGCGCCGGTCGCGACGCCCTCAAACAGCGTGAGCACCCCGCGCATGCCCGGCACCGAATCGAGCGCCGCCACGAAGTGCATCTCTGAGGTGCCCGGGTTGGCGAAGCAGACGTCGACCCCACGGTCGACCAGCGTGTTGATCAGAGCCAGGGCGCCGTTCACGCCTCGACTCTAGACGCGGAGCCTGCGCGGTGGTCGCTACCTGCCGGCGATGTCGTCCAGTCGCAGGGTCGCTTCCTCGAAGCCCGCAACGAGTTCAGCGATGATGTCCGCGACCGGCCGGATCTCGTTCATCCGACCGACGATCTGCCCCACCGGCATCGCGACAGTGCCGGGGTCCGTCGACTCGTTCATCCGCTGATGGGCCTCGCTGACCAGGATGTTCTGCAACGGCATCGGCAGCGGCTCGGGAGCATCCGGGGCGTCCCACGCCTCGGTCCACTTGGTCTTCAGCAGCCGCGCCGGCTTACCGGTGTAGATCCGTCGGCGCACGGTGTCGCTGGACGTGGCGGCGAGCAGGGCCTGCTGGATCACCGAGGTCCCGGACTCGTGCCGGACACCGAGGTCGTATTCGGCCGCGGTGAGGAAGGCCGAGCCCATCCAGACGCCGGAGGCACCCAGGGCCAGCGCGGCGGCGACCTGGCGCCCGCTTCCGATGCCGCCCGCGGCCAGCACCGGCGTCCTGCCGTCCATAGCGGCCATCGCGTCACAAACTTCCGGTATCAAAACCATGGACGCGATCTCGCCGGTGTGTCCACCGGCCTCGTGGCCCTGGGCGATGACGATGTCGACGCCGTTCTCGGCGTGCCGCTGGGCGTGCTTCGCCGAGCCGGCCAGCGCCGCCACCGGCACCCCCGCCTCGTGCACCTGGTCGATGACGTCCTTCGGCGGTGAGCCGAGCGCGTTGGCGATCAGTTTGATCGGGTGTTTGAGCGCGACCTCGACATGCGAGCGGGCCACCGAGTGCAGCCAGCCCAGGACGCCTTCGGACTTTTCCTCGCCCTCGGGCAGCGGCGGCACGCCGAGGTCGGCCAGCGTCTTGGCGACGAAATCGCGATGCGTCTGCGGGATGAGCTTGTTGATGTCGACCGAGGTGCCCTCAGTGGGAATCCTGGCGGGCATCACGATGTCGACGCCGTACGGCTTGCCGTCGGTGTTCTCGTCCATCCAGCCCAGGACCGTGTCCAGCTCGTCGGCCTCGTTGAACCGCACGCAGCCCAGCATCCCGAGGCCGCCGGCCCGGCTGACCGTGGCCGCGACCTTCTCCGACGGTGTGAAAACGAAGATCGGGTACTGGATTCCGAAGCGGTCGCAGAGATCGGTATGCATCAGGCTCCCGCCCCTACATGTTTGGCGTGGACGTCGTCGGCGGGCCGCACTTCGGTCTGCTCCTTGGCCCAGCGGTAGTCGGGTTTACCGGCGGGCGAGCGCTTCACCTCGTCGACAAGCCAAAGGCTCCGCGGCACTTTGTATCCCGCGATCTCGGCGCGCACGAAGGCGTCCAGGTCGGCGAGTGACGGGCGGGTACCTTCGCGGGCCTGGACGACCGCCGCGACGTGCTGGCCGAACCGGGGGTCGGGCACGCCGACCACCAGCGCGTCAAACACATCGGGATGACCCTTCAGCGCGGCCTCGACCTCCTCGGGGTAGATCTTCTCGCCGCCACTGTTGATCGACACCGATCCGCGACCCAGCATGGTGACGGTGCCGTCGGCTTCGACCTGCGCGTAGTCACCGGGGATCGCGTACCGCACGCCGTTGATGACCTTGAAGGTTGCCGCGGACTTGGCCTCGTCCTTGTAGTAGCCGACCGGGATGTGCCCGCTGCGCGCGATCAGGCCGCGGACTCCCGAACCCGGCTGCACTTCGTTGCCGTCGTCGTCGATCACGATCGTGGATTTGTCGATCTGCACCCGCGGACCGCCGGTGTGCTCCTCTCCCTTGGCCACGATGCTGGTGCCGCCGAAGCCGGTCTCCGACGACCCGATCGAGTCGGTGATGATGCGGTTGGGCAGCAGTTCGAGCAGCTTCTCCTTGATACTCGGCGAGAACAGCGCCGCCGTGCTGGCCAGCAGGAACATCGATGACAGGTCGTAGTCTTCGCCGGCGTCGTGCGCGGCGCTCAGCGCGTCGAGCAGCGGGCGGGCCATCGCGTCGCCGGTGAAGAACAACAGATTCACTTTGTGGGTGTGAATCGTCCGCCAGACTTCGTCGGCGTTGAATTCCGGTGCCAGCACGACGGTCCCGCCGGCGAACAACGCGCCCCAGGTGGCCGACTGCGATGCCCCGTGGATCATCGGCGGGATCGGGAACCGGATCATCGGCGGCGCCGCCGCGGCCTGCTTGGCGAGGTCGTATTCGCCTTCGATGTATTCGCCTGTGGCGTAATTGATCCCGCCGAGGAGGACTCGGTAGATGTCCTCGTGGCGCCACATCACGCCCTTGGGGAATCCCGTGGTGCCACCGGTGTAGAGCAGGTAGATGTCGTCGGGGCTGCGCTCGCCGAAGTCGCGCTCGGATGACCCCTCGGCCAGCGCCTGCTCGAACGCGACACCGCCATAGCGTTGAAATTCATCGTCGTCGCCGTCCTCGATCACGAGCACCGTCTGCACCTTGGGCGTATCCGGCAGGACGTTGGCGACACGGTCGCTGTAGCGCCGCTCGTGCACCAGCGCCACCATGTCGGAGTTGTCGAACAGGTACCGCAGTTCGCCCTCGACATAGCGGAAGTTGACGTTGACGAGGATGGCGCCTGCCTTCACGATGCCGAACATCGCGATCACCGTTTCGATGCGGTTGCGGCAGTAGATGCCGACCTTGTCGCCCGGCTGCACGCCATGGTCGGTGAGGTAGTGCGCGAGCCGGTTGGCCTTTTCCTCCAGTCCGGCATACGTCAACTGTTCGTCACCGCAGATCAGGGCAACGCGGTCGGGCACCGCGTCCACGGCGTGTTCAGCGAGGTCGGCAATATTGAGGGCCACGGAACCAAACTAGAACGTGTTACATTTCTTGACAAGCATGGGGTCCGGAGACAACCCCCGATGGTTGAGGGAGG
>JAOPWF010000673.1 GCA_025965815.1 Mycobacterium sp. | reverse complement strand
GGAGAAGATCAGCGGCATCTTCGCGTCGTGCACGACTTCCACGAGTTCTGCTGGTGCGCTGCGCCAGTTCAGCGGGATGAGCGCACACGCCGCCTTGTTGACGCCTATCCAGATCCCGAAGAACACTGCGGAGTTCTTGCCCAGAAAGCCGATGTGGGAGCCGGGACGTATACCCGCTGCGACCAGCGTATTGGCGATGCGGTTGGACCGGTCGTTGAGTTGGGCGTAGGTGACAACGCGATCGGCGTCGATCAGCGCGGCCTTGTCAGGCGTCTTGCCCGCCCAGATCCCTGCCATGTCGGGGATGCAACGAATGTCAGACGCGATCGTCATCGCTGTTCCTTAGATTGATTGTTTCAATGGTCAGACCATAAGATATGAGTCGCGGCTGGTCAAGAATCTGCGGTCCGGGGGCGCAATGCGCTTCCCTCGCGAGTCAGCACGTCGAGGATGGCGAGATCCGAGTCGTTCGACGCCGACACGATCCCGGCCTTGCAATGACCGAGTTCGCTGCGCGGCGTATGGGCATCGATGGATGGCTCGCCAAATCGCTGACCGCGGCGGCGTCGCACCCAGAAGATCGCGTCATGGTCATGCTGGGCAATCAGGTCGAACTGTGAGCTACCCAAGACGATCTGCGGCAATATCCGGCGCGTCGACTTGCAGGTACGTGAAAATTCTTGCGCACCAATAGATTTGGCAGGTGAATACCGCGAGCGGTTTGCCAATGTTGGTGCCTCCCAGGGCAACTAGCCGGCCGCTTCGACCACGGAGGTGGCGGCGTGACGCGGCCGTCAAAAATGTGCGGCGCCACTCTGACGAGGGACTCATAATCCCTCTTGGTGGAGCAGTCACCGTGCTCATCGCCTCGATAGCGTTCCCGCCATGCCGCATGGTGACGGGAACTATCTGCGACCGCGGGCGACTCGGGGTGTCCTCACCCTCGCAGTATGCCCGGGCCCCTCAGGGCGAGGTCCGGTCCGTGCGCAAGATTCAGGCGGTGTCTACACATTTGGAGACACAAAAAAAACATTTGGAGACAAAAAACAAATACGACTACGGATCAGCGTTACAGGCCGCATCATCAAAGGCGCCATGCGACCGAAACAGTTCGGCATGAGGCGGCAACACGATGCCCGTCGAGAGACCGGGATTACCGGTCGCCATTCCGCCTGTCATCAGCGGAATTTACTGGCTGGCCCGCCGCGCGTACGTCGCGAGGGTTCACGACCGAACCGACGGTGCACCCACCCGACGACCGCATTGTGGGGGCAACGGTGCTGACGTCGACATATCCGATCACGAAACCGGTCCGTGCGGTCGGCGGTTTCTTTGCGATGGCGCTGGACACCTTCGTGGCGATGTTCAAGCCGCCGTTCGCCTGGCATGAATACGTACTTCAGACCTGGTTCGTGGCGCGGGTGTCGGTCCTGCCGGCGCTGATGTTGACGATGCCGTACTCGGTATTGCTGGTGTTCACATTCAACATTCTGCTGAGGGAATTCGGTGCCTCGGATTTCTCCGGAACGGGCGCCGCGATCGGCACCGTGAACCAGATCGGCCCGATCGTAACGGTGCTGGTGGTCTCTGGCGCGGGCGCCACGGCGATGTGCGCCGATCTGGGGGCGCGGACCATTCGTGACGAACTCGACGCGCTGCGGGTGATGGGCATCAACCCCATCCAGGCGCTGGTGGTTCCGCGCGTGCTGGCGGCTACCACGGTGGCGTTGGCGCTGTCCGCGACGGTGATCATCGTGGGCCTCACCGGCGCGTTCCTTTTCTGCGTATTCATCCAGCACGTCTCGGCGGGTGCGTTCGTGGCGGGTCTGACGCTGCTCACCGGCACCGGCGACGTCATCGTCGCGCTGGTCAAGGCGACACTGTTCGGTCTGGGGGCAGGCCTGATCGCCTGTCATAAGGGCATCTCGGTCGGCGGTGGTCCGGCCGGCGTCGGCAACGCGGTCAATGAGACCGTGGTGTTCACCTTCATGGTGTTGTTCGCGATCAACATCATCGTGACCGCCGTCGGTATCCAGTTCACGGTGTCGTGAGGTGAACTCATGACGCTAACCCTTCCAAGCAGGCCGTATGCGCGGCTGCGGCGCACGAGGGACACCCTGACCGGCGGGTGGAATCGGATCGGATCGCAAACGCGGTTCTATGCCAAGACACTCGGTGCGATTCCCGATGCTGTCCTCCACTACCGGACCGAGCTGCTGCGGTTGATCGCGCAGATGGGGTTGGGTGCCGGGGCGCTCGCGGTGGTCGGCGGAACCGTCGCCATCGTCGGCTTCCTTACGGTGACCACCGGCGCCCTGGTGGCGGTGCAGGGATACAACCAGTTGGCGTCCGTCGGTGTGGAGGCCCTTACCGGGTTCGCGTCGGCGTTCTTCAATGTCCGGCTCATCGTGCCTGGAACCACCTCCGTCGCCTTGTCGGCGACCATCGGCGCCGGCGCCACTGCTCAGCTGGGGGCGATGCGGATCAACGAGGAGATCGACGCGCTTGAGGTCATCGGTATCCGGAGCGTCACCTACCTGGCATCCACCCGCGTCCTCGCCGGGGTGATCGTGGTGATTCCTCTGTATTGCGTCGCAGTCATGATGGCTTTTCTGGCCGCCCGCACCGGCACCACCGCCATCTACGGACAGGGGTCTGGGGTATACGACCATTACTTCAACACCTTCCTCAATCCCACCGATCTGATCTGGTCGTTCTTCCAGTGCGTCGCGATGACGCTCGTCATCATGCTTGTGCACACCTACTACGGGTACACCGCGACCGGTGGGCCGGCCGGGGTTGGTGAGGCCGTGGGCCGGGCGGTGCGTACCTCGTTGGTGATCGCGGCGGTCGTGATCGCGATGATCTCGCTGGCCGTTTACGGCCAGTCCGGCAACTTCAACTTGGCTGGGTAACGGCATGGAACCCAGGCCTGGAGAAGAACGCCTCCACTCCGCGTGGTGGGCGCTGATCCTGTTCGTGATCATCGGCGTGTTCCTGTTCGTGACCGGGGCGCTCTTCGCCGGCACGTTCAGGTCCTACGTGCCGGTGACGCTGACATCGGATCGAGCGGGGCTGGTGCTGGAGTCCGGCGCCAAGGTCAAGATGCGTGGCGTGCAGGTCGGCAGGGTCAGCCAGATCAGCAGTGGCAAGGACGCGGTGAGCGTGAAGCTGGAGGTCGACCCGGGTCAGATCCGGTACATCCCGGCCAACGTGGGGGCACAGATCAACGTCACCACGGCGTTCGGCGCCAAGTTCGTCGACCTGGTGTACCCGCAGCACCCGAGCCCTGCGCGGCTGGCCGCCGGCGCGGTACTGCATTCAACCAATGTCAGCACCGAGGTCAACACGGTATTCGAAAACCTCGTCGAGCTGCTCAAGATGATCGACCCGGCGAAGCTGAACGCGGTGCTGACCGCGGTTGCCGACGGAGTGCGCGGGCAGGGCGAACGGATCGGCGAGGCCACCACTGACCTCAACCAGGTGTTGCTGGCCCTCAATGCGCGCAGCGACACGATCCGTGAGGACTGGCGCTCGTTCAAAGCCTTCAACGACACCTACGCCGCGGCCGCCGATGACATCGTGACGGTCCTGGACACCGCCAGCACCACCAGCACCACACTCGTGAATCATTCGAGCGCGCTGGATAACTTGCTGCTCAACGTGATCGGCTTCTCGAAGGCCGGGACCAACCTGCTCGCGGCGAGCAAGGACAATCTCATTGCTTCGGTGAACACTCTCGAGCCGACGACTAACCTGCTGCTCACGTACAGCCCCGAGTACACCTGCTTGCTGCAGGGCGCCAAATGGTTCCTCGACAACGGGGGCTATTCGGCGTGGGGCGGCGCCGACGGCCGGTCGATCCAGTTGGACGTCGGCCTTTTGCTGGGCAACGACCCGTACATGTATCCCGATAACCTGCCCATCATCGCGGCCAAGGGCGGACCCGGCGGAAAGCCGGGGTGCGGGTCGCTGCCGGACCCGACAAAGAATTTCCCGGTGCGCCAACTCGTCACCAACACCGGTTGGGGAACCGGCGTCGATATCCGGCCCAATCCGGGCATCGGGCATCCCTGCTGGGCTGACTACTTCCCGGTGACCCGCGCTGTGCCGAAGCCGCCCAGCATCCGCCCGTGCCTCCCCGGGCCGGCGCCCGGGCCCATCCCGTATCCCGGGGCACCGCCGTACGGCGCGCCGCTGTACGGCCCAGGCGGGGTGCCGCTATGGCCGGGGGTACCGCCCGGCCCGGCGCCGGCAGAACCCAGCTCGACGCCACCGTGACCGCCGAAAATCTAACGAAGCAGGAAGGGAAGCTGTGGGTAACCTGAAAGGCGCCGCCTGGCGCCTGGCAATCTTCCTGACAGTCTGCCTGCTCGGCGCGTTCGCACTGTTGGCAATCTTCGCGCAGTTTCGGTTCGGCGAAGGCAAGAGCTACCTGGCCGAGTTCACGAACGTCTCCGGTTTGAAGAAGGGCAATATCGTCCGGATCGCTGGGGTGGAGGTCGGCAAGGTTGTGGACATTTCCATCAATCGGGACTCGACGGTGCGCGTCGAATTCTCCGCCGACGAATCGGTCGTCCTCACCGAGGGAACCGAGGCGGCGATCCGGTACGACAACCTGTTCGGCGACCGCTACTTGGCCTTGGAGGCAGGCGCCGGGGGAGTCAAGACACTCAAACCCGGTCAGACGATTCCGCTGGCCCGGACCCAACCCGCATTGGATCTGGATTCGGTGATCGGCGGCTTCCGGCCGCTGTTCCGTGCACTGAACCCGGACCAGGTCAACGAGCTGAGCGGACAGTTGATACAGGCCTTTCAGGGACAGGGCGCCACGATCGGGTCGTTTCTGAACCAGGCGGCCGTGGTGACCAACACGTTGGCCGACCGCGATCAACTCATCGGGCAGGTCGTCATCAATCTGAACGTGGTGCTGGGATCGCTGGGCGGCCAGAGCGACAAGTTCGACAAAGCGGTGACGTCGCTGTCGGAGCTGATCCAAAGG
>JAOPWF010000616.1 GCA_025965815.1 Mycobacterium sp. | reverse complement strand
TGGCCGCCGGTACGGCCGTGGTCGCGCCTGCGAGCCCGGCAACCGCGCTGCTCGTGGTGCCCGGTAGCGCCGGACTTCTCTACCGGCCCGGCGACGTCTCGGCGATGACGGCGGCGGTGCTCCGGCTCCTGACCAAGCCCGCGCTCCGGCACGAAATGGCTGAGCGGGCAAGCCAAGTCGCCCGTCGCGACCACACCCACGTACCGACGCTGCACCATCTCGCCGAAAGGAACCACTATGCGTAATCTGCTGGGGCTGCCCGTTATGTGGATCGCCGAACTCCTCGATCGCAGCTTGCTGCCGGTGCCGGATGTGGACGTGACAACACCATCCGAGCACAGGATCGGCTGTGCAGCCGCCAGCGTCCAAACGGCTCTGGAAGCTTCCAACCACCCACGAAAGGCACAATAAATGAGTTATTCCAAACCCACGCCGACAACGACGGATGCCGGTATCCCTATTGAGAGCGACGAGCATTCGCTGTCCATCGGTCCGGACGGGCCGATCCTGTTGCACGACCACTATCTGATCGAGCAGTTGGCGCAGTTCAACCGCGAACGGGTGCCCGAACGGCAGCCGCACGCCAAGGGATCGGGTGCATTCGGCCGATTCGAGGTCACCCATGACGTCAGCGCATTCACCAAGGCGGCGGTGTTTCAGCCCGGCACCATGACCGAGACGGTGATCCGGTTCTCCACCGTCGCCGGCGAGCGTGGCAGCCCAGACACCGGGCGCGACCCGCGCGGGTTCGCGCTGAAGTTCTATACCACCGAGGGCAACTACGACATCGTCGGCAATGACACCCCGGTGTTCTTCCTCCGCGATCCGTTGAAGTTCCCAAGTTTCATCCGGTCGCAGAAGCGCCGCGCCGACAGCAACCTGCGCGATCACGACATGCAGTGGGACTTCTGGACGCTGTCCCCGGAGTCGGCCCACCAGGTGACCTGGCTGATGGGTGATCGCGGCATCCCGAGCAGCTGGCGGCACATGAACCTCTACAGCGGACATACCTTCATGTGGGTCAACGCCGCCGGGGAGAAGTTCTGGGTGCGCTATCACTTCATCACCGACCAGGGCATCGAGAACCTGACGCAGGCCGACGCCGACGCGCTGGTATCGGTGGACACCGACCACCACACCCGCGACCTGTTCGAGGCGATCGGGCGCGGCGAGTACCCGTCTTGGACGCTGAAGATGCAGATCATGCCCTTCGAGGACGCCAAGACCTACCGGTTCAACCCGTTCGACCTGACCAAGGTCTGGCCGCACGGCGACTATCCGCTCATCGAGGTGGGCCGGCTGACGCTCGATCGCAACCCCACCGACAACCACAGCCAGATCGAGCAGGGCGCCTGGTCGCCCTCCAACCTGGTGCCCGGCATCGGAGCGTGCCCGGACTAGATGCTGCTGGGTCGGATGTTCGCCTACGCCGACGCGCAGCGCTACCGCATCGGCGCGAACTACTACCAGCTGCCGGTCAACGCGCCCAAGTCGCCGGTGCACAGTTACAGCAAGGACGGGCAGATGCGCTTCAACACCGTCTCCGACCCGGTGTACTCGCCGAATTCCAAGGGCGGTCCCCGGGCGGACGTCGAACGCTACGGCCAGCCCGCCGGTTGGCATACCGACGGGGACATGGTGCGCACCGCCTACACGCTGCGCGCCGAGGACGACGACTGGGGCCAGGCCGGCACCCTGGTCCGCGAGGTCATGAGCGACGCCGAGCGGGAACGGTTGGTGGACAACATCGTCGGCCACTTGCTCGACGGAGTGACCGATCCGGTCCTGGAACGCGCCTTCGAGTACTGGCGCAACGTCGATACCGACCTCGGCGACCGGGTCGAAAAGGGCGTCCGCCAAGGCTGACGCCGGACACGCAACGACATGGCCAGGCACCGGCCGGAGCAGTCCGGCCGGTGCCGACGGCTGATTGCTTTATTCCGTAATACTGGGATAACACCGCCACACGATTGAAGGGTGACCCATGAACAGCAGCGCGTTGTTCATCGCGGTATTCCTGGCATGCGCGGTCGAGGCGGTCGAAGCACTGACCATCGTGCTGGCCGCCGGATTCGGCCGGGACTGGCGTTCGGCGTTTCTCGGTGTCGGTAGCGGCCTTGCGGTCCTGGTAGTCATCGTCGCCGCACTGGGTCCGGCGCTGACCGCGATCCCGCTAGAGGCGTTGCGACTGGTTGTGGGTGGTCTGCTGCTGATCTTCGGTCTGCAGTGGCTGCGAAAGGCGATCCTTCGCGCCGGCGGCCTCAAGGCGATGCACGACGAGGCCGCGATATACCGCGCCGAACTAGCTGCCGTTGAGGCTGCCCCGGCTGAGCGCAAAGGCGTGGTCACCGACTGGTACTCCTTCACCCTTTCGTTCAAGGGGGTTCTGCTCGAAGGCCTCGAGGTCGCCTTCATCGCGCTGACGTTCGGCGCAAATCA
This sequence comes from Mycobacterium sp., assembly GCA_025965815.1. GTDB lineage: Bacteria > Actinomycetota > Actinomycetes > Mycobacteriales > Mycobacteriaceae > Mycobacterium. Next base: position 3,628 of record JAOPWF010000616.1, on the reverse strand, counting down.
GCGCAACATTCCGCTGGCGGCCATCGCGGCGCTGTCCGCGGTGCTGGTCGTCGCGCTTGCCGGCGTCGCGCTGCGCGCCCCGCTGGCCCGTGTTCCGGAAAACAGCATGAAGTTCGTCGTCGGCGTGATGCTGACTTCGTTCGGGATCTTCTGGGGAGCCGAGGGCGCCGGTGCGACGTGGCCCGGCGCCGACGCCGCGCTGCTCGTCTTGGTCCCGGCCGTCGCGCTGTTCGCTGTCGCGCTCGTCGCCGTTCTGCGCAGAGCTGGCGCCGGGGCCGCCAGCCCGAGGACCGCCGGAGCGGGGCCATCATGAGCCGCGTGAGAGCGTTTCTGCGATTTTGGTACGACTTCGTCGTCGGGGACGACTGGCGAGTGGCGGTCGCCGTCGTGGTGGCCCTGGCCCTGACTTACGCGGTCAGCACCACCTGGTTTCCGGCCTGGCCCATCCTGCCTGCCGCTGTGGCGATCATTCTTCCCGTCACGCTGTGGCGGGCAGCCCGTGTCGCTGCGGGCGGGGAGAGGAATCGCTGATGTTGTTTCGTCAGCTGGAGTACTTCGTCGCGGTAGCGCGGGAGCGACACTTCGCCCGGGCGGCGGAGGCCTGCTTCGTGTCGCAGCCGGCCCTGTCAGCGTCGATCGCCAAACTGGAGCGGGAGCTGAACGTCACGCTCATCAACCGCGGGCACAACTACGAGGGCCTCACCCCCGAGGGGGAACGGCTCGTCGTGTGGGCCAAGCGGATACTCGCCGAACAAGATGCCTTCAAAGCGGAGGTGACCGCCGTCCGGTCGGGGATCACCGGGACGCTGCGGCTGGGTTCAGAACCGACGGCATCGACAACCGTGGCCCTTCCGGTGGCTGCGTTCTGCGCGGCGCACCCGTTAGCCAAGGTGCAGACCGAAACCCGGTTGTCGACGACGGAGCTGTCCCGCCAGTTGCGCGAGTTCGAGCTGGATGTCGCCATTGCCCACTTCACTCCCGAGGACGCGGTGGGGTTGCACGTGGCGCCGCTGTACGAGGAGAAATACGTCGTACTGGTCTCCGGCGACCACCTCATGCCCCAGGGCAACGTCATGAGCTGGGCGGATGCCGCGCAGTTGCCGCTCGCGCTGCTGACGCCGAACATGAGGATTCGCCGGGTCATCGACAAAGCGTTCGCGGACAACGGGGTGTCGGTGACGCCACAGGTGGAGACGGACTCGGTCGCGTCCCTGTATGCGCAAGTGGGCGTGGGAGCCTGGGCAAGCATCGTGCCGCACACGTGGTTGCGCGCGATGCCGGTGGTCGGCCGGACCAGAGCCGTCCGCCTGGTGAAACCCGATGCGAGGGCGCAGGTCTCGGTCGCAATGCACGCCGCGACGCCCGGCTCGGTGGTGGCACGTGCCTTTGTGACTGCGGCACTGGGTCTGGCGCTCGACGAGTTCTTCGACCAGCCGCTGCCCGGCCCGCCCCTCGTCACTTGATATCGCGCCCGGCGCTGTCAGTGCGCGTACAGGTTTTCCACCGCGCGCCGGTCGAGTGCGCCCTTGGCAGTGTGCGGCAGAGCAGTAACGACCTCGAGATGCTCGGGTACTTCGAACGGGGCCAGCCGGCTGCGACAGGTCTGCAGGATGTCCGCCGGCTCGACGCCCTCGTCGACCACGACTGCGGCGCCGACTCGTTCCCCGTAGGTCGCGTCGGGGATGGCGAACACGGCTGCCTCAATGACGCCACGACACCCGCCGAGAACAGCCTCCACATGCTCCGGTGAGATCTTCTCGCCACCGCGGTTGATGATGTTCTTGATGCGGCCGGTGAGAAACAGGTACCCGTCCTCGTCCAGTAGGCCCAGATCACCCGTCCGGAACCACCCGTCGGCGAAGCTGTTCGCGGTCGCGACCGCGTCGGCGAGGTAGCCGCGGGCCACGGTGGCACCCTGCACCAACACCTCACCTTCGCTGCCGGCTCCGCACGCGTGGCCGTTGTCGTCGACGATCCGAAGGTCCACCCCGGTTGCCCAGCCGACCGATCCGTGCTTCAGCGGCCCGCGCAGGGGCAGCGGCTCGCTGGTCGCCTGGTGCGCGGTTTCGGTCATACCGTAGGCGGACAGCACCGGCGCGCCGAACGTGCGCTCCATCGCGCGCGCGGTGGCGGTGTTCAGGGGAGCGCTGCAGCTGCGAATGAACCGCAACGGCACGGCCTGCGGGCCCGGGTACTCGCGTGCCGACCGCTGCAGCAGGATCTGATGGATGGTGGGAACCGCGGTGAACCACGTGGCGGATGCGGCGCGCATATCGTCCCAGAACGTGTGCGCCGCGAACCGCCCGCGCTCCGGCAGCACTACACATCCACCGCTGGCAAGCGAGGCCAGCAGCACCGCGAGCAGCCCGTGACCGTGAAACAACGGCATCACTGCGACCGTCGCGTCCTCTGGCCCCAGTTCGTAGGCCCCGCAGATGCCCTGCACGGAGGCTGCCACGTTGGCGTGTGTCAGCGGGACCATTTTGGCCCGATCGGTGGTGCCCGAGGTGAACAGCACAAGGGCGTCGTGTTCCGATAGCTCGTCTGCCGCGCCACTCACGTGTTGCGCTGCACCCGTGCCGGCTTCGAGGTGTGCCGTCGCAATTCCGTCGGCGACGTCGACGCGCAGTTCCCACGCCGGAATGCGGAACTGCGCGAAGGGCGTCGCACCATTCACGGTTGTGCCGACGAGAATGGCCTGCGCCCCAAGCCTTTCGAGCCGGGCAGACAGCTCCGGCTGGGGCAGTGTGGGATCCAGCGGAGCAACCACCAGCCCGGCCCGCGCCGCCCCGAGAAGCGCGATGACGAACTCGGCGGTGTTGGCAGAGACGAGCCCAACCGCCTCTCCGCGGCGCAGCCCGGTGCTGTGCAGGCGAGCGGCCACGTCGTCGGCGAGGCCGGCGAGCACACCATAGGAGACGTGTAGCCGTTCCCCGGTGACTATGAGCACCGGCGCGTCCGGACGATCACGGGCCTGCTTGTCTAGGACATCGAAAAGTCCCGTGATCGCAGGCAGCCGATACTCATTCGGGACGTGCACGGGCGCCTCGGTCGGAGCAGCCACGACGATCACCTCCTCGCAGTAAATTGACACAGTTGCTGTCTACTAGCTTGGTACGGCGTCTTGGTCACGTCCAATACCGACTGCTGACCGCCCGATAACCAGCTTCTATCGAGCACGCGGCCACCTGCCCGCCCCGCTGGCCGGTAGGGCGGCTTTGCTGCTAGCTGGAAGAGTCAAGAGGCGTCAGCGTTAACGACATCTGATCGCCAGGACGCGATTCTAGGAGCTATGGCCACGGTCCCGTCCCACCAGCCCTACCGCGAAGCAGGCTATGTTCCCGTCGGCATCGACAGGACAATCCCGGCTCATCGGAAGGGACACACGCGTTCTCGCGGTGCGACGTTGGTCGCCGCGGGGGTGGCGGTGGCAGTGGTGTCTGCGGGTATCGGCGGGGTCGCCGCTCTGGCCGTGCAGCCATACCTTTCCACACTCGGTACCGTGGCGACCGCCCCTGTGGCCGCGCCTCAGCCGGCCGCCAGCCTTCCCGCGGGCTCGATCGAGCAGGTTGCCGCAAAGGTCGTGCCCAGCGTGGTACAGCTGCAGACCGATCTGGGCAACCAGTCT
>JAOPWF010000607.1 GCA_025965815.1 Mycobacterium sp. | reverse complement strand
TGATGAAGCCTCCTACATCCACGGCGCCGACATCGTCATCGACGGTGGACAGTCGATCGGGGTAGTACCCAACTTCGGACCACCGCAGAATTCGCCGTTCGGCCTGACCGCCGAATCCTGTTCAAGCGATGGGGTTGCCAGGAACGACTCAAGGTAGGTGCATCGATGTGGATTGTGATCACTAGTGACGGCCGACGGGTAGCCGACATCCGCTCAGAGGCAGATGCACGCCGTGCGGTGCACATCTTGGGCGTTACGCAATTGCGTGGCCCGCATTCCTGGGATGTCGTCGACAACCTCGGACATCGGTTCATCGCCGAGATCAAGCATCGAATAGGAGGGAGTCGGTCATGATTGTCGGACGCCATCCCCGCACTCCGTTGATAGGCGATGCCGTGCTTTCACGGTCTGACCGTCGACACGGCGCCGGCACCATCGTTGACACAGACGCGGTCAGATACAAAGTCTACTGGCGCGACGGCAGGGACACCCTCCGCTGGCACACGCGCCATGAATTAACAGTCCCGCGACTCGATTACGGACGGCAATGGCCGTGACGGTCTCTGCGGCGGCTAGCTCCCGGGGTGGCACGAATTGGAAGTTGTGGAGGGCAGCGAGATGCGATTCTGTATAGGCGACGAGGTTGGCGAAGGTACGCGCGTCGGCACGGTCACCGACGTCGGCACCCTGCTCATCCAGATCAAGACAACGTTAGGTATCTCGCGGATGGTATGTCCATGGGAACTCGTGAGAGTGCGTCCCGCACACGGCGGGCTCAGATCCGACACCCAGTCACGGTGAGACATCAGGCAGACGGTCACAACAATGCGAAAAATACAAGAAATCAACCTGGCCTGGACACTCATTGATATTGCCAAGCCCCACATGAACGCCGGTGAAGGCCATTACGCTTTCGTCACCGTCGGCGCCGGCGATACGTTCGCAGCGATTCGCCACCTCATCAAACTGATTGCTGCTAAGCACATCCCGTTGACGCCACATCTGGTGCAACTGTGCACCGCATGGGTGGATTCCTACGCCTTTCACGAAGAGTACGCAAGCCTGCACCGACTCATCGAAGGCGTTTTGATGCCAGACACCATCCAAGCTTCTGCAACGAACAGGCGGCTGCCGTCAGCGCCGAAACCGCGCCGACTGCTCACGGTTACCAACAGACGGCCAACGAGACGGTTTCCTGCCGAGCATTCAGCAGTCCGTCGTGCGCTTCGGCAGTGACGAGTCGGATGGACTTCGAGAGCGAATCTCGTTGCCGATGATTAGAGGTCCAAAAGGGGAGCGCCGCTCAGCGCCGATGCCGACCCCGACGGTGCCGCCGTGGTTCGCCGCTGCGCTCGCTCAGCGGCCTGAGCACGTGAACACCGAAATCGACGGTTGCCGAATACATATGCGCGTATGGGGACGCCCTGAGCTACCGCCGCTGGTACTTGTTCACGGAGGCGGTGCACATTCGGGGTGGTGGGATCACATCGCACCCTTTTTCTCGCACAGCCATCGAGTCATCGCGCCAGATCTGAGTGGTCACGGCGACAGCGGTACCCGGGCGACCTATGACTTGAACATCTGGGCCCGCGAACTGATCGAGGTTGCATCGGTGGCCGGGCCGTCGGGGCGACCAACAATTGTTGGCCACAGCATGGGTGGTTTCTCCACCGGACGCGCCGCAGAGCGCTATGGCCGACAGATCGACTGCATCGCTGTCATCGATACCCCGCTGTGGGGCCAGGTGCCAGAGGCGCCGCGACTGCGCAATCGCAATCAGCGCGCCATCGCATACCGGTCGAAGGAGGAGATCCTCGCCCGGTTCACACCGGTGCCTCCACAGGAGACAGTGCTGCCCTACGTCGGGCACCATATTGCGGCCGAGTCGGTGCGACGAACGCTCAAGGGTTGGGTCTGGAAGTTCGACGATACGATCTTCGACGCGTCACTGTTCGACGATCAACCCGCCGAGGAGGAGACGATGGAGCAGATGCTGGCCGAATTGCCTTGCCGGGTAGGGTATATCCGATGCGAGGCCGGCCTAGTGCCTCCCGATGTGGGCGAGTTCATGCGTTCGCTCTTTCAACTCAGGGGACCGTTTGTGGAGCTCGCCGAGGCGGGTCAGCACCCGATGCTCGATCAACCGCTCCCGCTTGTGGCCACGATAAGGACACTGCTGGAGATGTGGTCGATCACCTGACGACCCGATTCCATCGTCTAGGCCCTCATCCCCGCAGCGGCCAACGGTGCTCACGGCTTGAGCACCACTTTGCCGGTGGTCACTCCGGTCTCGACGAGTCGGTGGGCTTCGGCCGCGTCAGCCAGCGGCATAGGGGACACGGCGGGGGTGTGCACTTGACCCGACGCGATCCAGCCGACGAGGCGCTGCAGCGATGCGACCGCTTGAGCCAAGCGGTGTTCGAACCAGATGCCGAGGTTGAAGCCGGTCAGGATCTGGCTGGGCGCAGGGTCATAGAGCAGCGGGATCATCGTGGCCGGGTTGAAACCGTCGACCGATCCCGTCACGGCGCCATAGGAAATGAGGCGGCCGAAGGGGGCCAGGATGCCGAGAGTCTCTCCGAGGTGGATCGGCCCGTTCATTTCCAGCGCGACGTCGACACCTTTTCCTTCTGTCAGCTCGAGAACCCGCTTAGTCCAGCCGGGCTCGCGGTACCCCACGGCATGGTCGGCGCCCAACGCCAGGGCTATGTCCCGCTTGGCGGGTGTCCCGGCGCCGGCGATCACCGTGCTCGCACCGAGCAGCTTGGCGATCTGAACGGCGTAGCTGCCGACGCCGCCGGCCGCGGCCGGGACGAATACCGTTTCGCCTCCCGCGATTTGGGCGATATCGTTAAGTATCACGGTGGCGGCCAGGCCCGAGACGACGATCCCGGCTGCGGCGTCGCGGTCCAGTCCGTCGGGGATGGGGATGAGGTTCTGGGCGTAAGCCAGTGCGTACTCGGCGTACCCGCCAGACCCGTCGGCACCGACCATCCCGAAGACCGGCGTGCCGACCGCCAGACCGTCCACGCCCTCGCCAAGAACAACTACGGTACCGGCGACCTCGGCCCCGGGCACGAACGGCACCGGTGTAGGCACCGGGTAGACATCGCCGCGGCGGCGCATGAGGTCCGAGAAATTCACCGCGGCCGCATCCACCTTGATCACCACCTCACCCGGGCCGGGTTGCGGATCGGCCAACTCAGCAAGGTGCAGCACCTCGGGTCCGCCCTGCTGTGTCATCTGAATCGCCTTCATCGCCACTCCTTCGCTGTCAGACGGACGGAAAAACCGGCCGCACCATTTACCTGTTCGGCACAGATAACTGCGTTGCCCGACGGCCTATTCCCGATGGTGTAGCGACGCACCGAGCAGTTTCCGGTAGGGACCCGGACCACGAAAGTCAGGATTATCCCGGGATCGAGGGGCTAGGCTGGGCAAGGTGGTTAGCGGCGGCTCCTCGCGCGGGCGCGTCGGGTCGTCAACTGCAGCATCTGATAGCCCGGTCAGCAATGCCCTGATTCGGGTCACCCGGCTGCACGTGATGCGCGTCCGGCAGCTGTTGCACGGACTGGGCCTGCATCCCGGACATGAACTTCTCCTGATGCGGCTGTGGGACTCGGGTCCGCAGCGGCAGACCGCCCTCGCCGCCGAATTCGACACGGATTCGGCCTCGATGACTCGCACTGTGCAGCGCCTGGAGCGCGCGGGGTTCCTCCGACGCCGCCCAGATCCCAACGACGGCAGGGCGACTCTGGTCGAACCAACACCCGCCGGGATGGCGCTGCGCAGCCGGATCGAGGAACTCTGGGGTGAGCTCGAAAGAGACACGGTCAATGACATGCCCGCCGCCCAGCGGCGCCAAGTGCTGCGCGGACTGCAAAGCCTCGAAGCGAACCTGTCGGCCGCCACAGCCGGCGACACGACGCTGGCCCCGCGCGATGCCGGGCCAGTGGTAGGCCCAACAGAACATAGTCGCGGGTTAGCTACCTCAGACAGCTAAGCCGTTTGGTTGCAAGCGCGGCCCCCTCAATAGTTCGCGCCTACAGCTGGATACCTTGGGCTGCAGAGCATCTCGACGTCATACCGCACCATCGCTCATCCCGGTTTCGCCGGTTGATTGCTCGCATATCGTCAGGTACGATACTATATCGCGTAATGCCGACGCGCACAGCGCGGCCCGCTGAGGCGCCGACGCCCGCCCCCCGAGCGTCGGCGCCTACCCGGCGCGCACCGCGCAGCACCGACAGGGAGGCCCACGAGCCGGTCATCGGTGACAGGGGCGAAGTGAAGGGAACGACGATGGCTGCGTACAAAGTGATCCATTGGGGTAGTGGG
>JAOPWF010000603.1 GCA_025965815.1 Mycobacterium sp. | reverse complement strand
GCCACTACCTGACCGGCAAGCGGGACATGATCAAGGTGAAGCACGCGCGCGACGCGGACTGTGTGGCCATCGGCTACCGCATCCACAAGAGCGGCGAGGGCGTCGGGTCGATCCTGCTCGGCCTCTACCGCGACGACGGCGAGCTGCAGATGGTCGGCGGTGCGGCGTCGTTCACCGTCAAGGACCGGCTGAAGCTGCTGGCCGACCTCGAACCGCTACGCAAGGGCGACGACCTCGTCTACGACGGCGAGCCCAGCCGGTGGAACTCCGCGGCCGACAAGCGCTGGATCCCGGTGCGGCCGGAGAAGGTCGCCGAGGTGGCCTACGACCAGATGGAGGGCAACACGATGCACGGCCAGCGGTTCCGGCACGCCGTCCGGTTCGTCCGGTGGCGACCGGACCGCGACCCGCAGAGCTGCCGGTTCGACCAGCTGGACACCCCGCTGAACTATGACCTCTTCGACGTGCTGGAGTCCACCTGATGGCCACACCTGCTGAAGAACTCGACGTCGACGGCATCGCGGTCCGGCTGACCAACCCGGACAAGATCTATTTCCCCAAACTGGGGTCCAACGGCACCAAACGCAAACTCGTCGAGTACTACCTCGCGGTTGGGCGGGGACCGATGATGGCGGCGCTGCGGGATCGGCCGACGCATCTGCAGCGTTTTCCCGACGGCATCGAAGGCGAGGAGATCTACCAGAAGCGGGTTCCCCAGCATCACCCCGACTACCTGGAGACCTGCCGGATCACCTTCCCCTCGGGGCGAACCGCAGACGCGCTCAGGGTGACCCACCCGGCCGCCATCGTGTGGGCGGCGCAGATGGGCACGATCACCCTGCATCCCTGGCAGGTGCGCTGCCCGGACACCGACCATCCCGACGAATTGCGCATCGACCTTGACCCGCAGCCGGGCACTGGCTTCAAGGAGGCCCGCCAGATCGCCTGCGACGTGCTCAAGCCGCTGCTCGACGAACTTGGACTGATCGGCTTTCCGAAGACCTCCGGTGGTCGCGGTGTGCATGTCTACCTGCGTATCAAGCCGGACTGGGACTTCATCGAGGTGCGCCGTGCCGGCATCGCGCTGGCGCGCGAGGTCGAGCGACGGGCGCCCGACGCGGTAACCACATCGTGGTGGAAGGAAGAGCGCGGTCAGCGACTGTTCATCGACTTCAATCAGAACGCTCGTGATCGCACCTTCGCGTCGGCGTATTCGGCGCGGGCCACTCCGATCGCGACGGTGTCGACGCCGTTGAGCTGGGACGAACTGTCCGATGCCAATCCTGACGACTACACCATCGCAACCGTGCCGGATCTGGTGGCCAAGCGTGGGGACGCCATGGCCGAGTTGAACTCGGTGGCCCAGTCGATCAAGCCGCTGCTGGAGATGGTCGAGGCCGATCAGGAGCGCGGGCTCGGCGACATGCCGTATCCGCCGAACTATCCGAAGATGCCGGGGGAGCCCAAGCGGGTGCAGCCCAGCCGGGACACCGACTTGAAGGGCTAGCTCGCGCGGTGGTTTCTGCGCGACCATGGCGATCCCAAAGCGGCTGTTGCAGCAGCGGGAAATATGCTCTGATTGGGCAACGGCCGCCGGAAAGCACCACAGGACGCCTTAGATTTTGACCCGGATTACGAATAGGACCACCAGTGACAGAGACACCAAGTCAAACGCACGGCTCGACGCCTCGCTCGGCACCTGCTCAGTCGGCCTGGTTAGCCTCATCCGCAGCGAAAACTCGTGGGTCGAATACTGAGGAAGTCCAGTTCCACTACGACCTGTCGAACGACTTCTTCCGACTCTGGCAAGACCCGACCCAGACCTACAGCTGCGCCTACTTCGAGCGCGACGACATGACGCTGCAGGAGGCGCAGCTGGCCAAGATCGACCTCGCGCTCGGCAAGCTGGGTCTGCAACCCGGCATGACGCTGCTCGACATTGGCTGCGGCTGGGGCTCCACGATGATGCGGGCGATTGAGAAATACGACGTCAACGTCGTCGGGCTGACCCTCTCCCACAACCAGAAGGCGCACATCGAGCGAGTGTTTGCCGAGTCGGACAGCCCGCGCAGCAAAGAAGTGCGGCTGCAGCCGTGGGAGGAGTACAACGAGCCGGTGGACCGGATAGTGTCGATCGGCGCGTTCGAGCACTTCGGCTTCAACAAGTACGACGATTACTTCAAGAAGACCTACAACCTCATCCCCGACGACGGCGTGATGCTGCTGCACACCATCGTCATTCCGAGCGACGAAGAGATCAAAGAGCGCAAGTTGCCGCTCACGATGTCCCGGGTGCGGTTCATCAAGTTCATCATGGACGAAATCTATCCCGGCGGTCGGCTGCCACTGGTCGCGCACGTCGAGGAGCATGCCACCAAGTCCGGGTTCAACGTGACCCGCGTCCAGCCGTTGCGGCCGCACTACGCCCGCACACTGGACACCTGGGCAGCCAATCTCGAGGCGAAGAAGGACGAAGCGATCGCGATCACCTCCGAAGAGGTCTACGACCGGTTCATGAAATACCTGACCGGCTGCGCCGACCTGTTTCGCATGGGCTACACGGACGTATGCCAGTTCACCTGCGAGAAGGCATAGCTCGTCGGATCGGTCGCGGTTATCCCTTCACAAGGGTGAACTGAGCCACCTCACTGATGCCGCGGCGGAAGAAGTCGGCGCATCCAGTCAGATACCGCATATAGCGGTCATAGACCTCCTCAGAAGTGACGGCGATCGCGTCGGTGCGCCGGGCCGCCAGATTTGCCGCCCAGGTATCAAGGGTCCGGACGTAATGCGGGTTCAAGACTTGTGTCTGTTCCACCGAGAATCCTGCCGCCTGTGAGTATTCGACGACGTCTTCCGCCGACGGAATCTCGCCGCCCGGAAATATCTCCTTGGCGACGAACCGCATGAACCGCAGGTCGCTCATCGTGATGGGGATGCCCATCGTGGGCCAGCGGCTCAGTGGGTGACCCGTAATGGTCTGCAACACCATCCGGCCATCGCCGGGCAGAACACGGTTAGCCGTCTCGAAGAATGGCGCATAGCGCGGTTTTCCGAACGCCTCGAACGCCTCGATGCTGACGATGCGG
>JAOPWF010000567.1 GCA_025965815.1 Mycobacterium sp. | reverse complement strand
CGCCTACCAGGTGTTTGACGTCACCCGCCGCCCACTTCGGCCGCTGCCCGCACCGGTGAACCGCCGCACCGGTGAGCCGCAACGACCCAATGGACAACTCGTCATCGAGCCTGACGCTGAGCCGCCTTCACGAGTCCGTAGATGAGCACAGCCGACAGATTCGTCTCACGCCCCTGTTTCCGCTGGTCTTCGATTTTGCCATTAGGGCCGGACGGCGATACTTAAAATCCGACCACTCTGAGTGTTCCCGGGGGGACGGTGTTTGTGAAGGTCAGGCATGACGACGACGCTGGCGATATACATGCATCTGTTCAACGACGACCACGCCGAGACCATGGCCACGTTGAGGCGATGAGTCGGCCGGTTACCGCGCCGAACGTGGTGCCGATCCGGCGGCGCGTTTAGAACCTGCTACTCAGGAAGTTGATCTCGTAGCCCAAGCGTGCAGGTGACCAACGAGTGGGCAGTGTCGAGTCGGGTTGTGTCCCGACCCGATGTCCGCGAGAGAGTCGGGCCGCAGGACCGTTGCCACACCGCGGCCGCGACTTGAGCCTGTCTGGTTAAGCTTCCAGACACACACAACGGCAAAGCGGAGAGCTCTCACCGCACGCTGGCCCACTGGGATTCGAACCAGACTGGGCGTTTTAAGAAACGGACCACCGGCCTAACCCGGCAACCCCGCGGCTGGCGGATACTCGGCTGACCGATGCCAAACTAGCTGGGCAGTCAGCGTTTCTGCAGCGGACTGCGAAGTGGGGCCGACGGCGCATCGCCACCGACCCCGTTGCGAGCACGTCGCATCACTCGTTCATCAGAGCGGAACGAAGATGCCGAAGAACCAGAATCCCCAGACGCCGCGATCGTTGTCGAAGTACGGCTCAGCACGGTAACCCTGATAGTTGAACGGTTGGTGATCGTAACGTCCCTCGTCGATGTTCCGCTGATCCCAGCGGTACTGGTCAAACCGCGGGCCATCGCCGCGATTACCGCCGTCACCCTCACCGCGTTGGTCATTCTGGCAATAGGGACCCCAGCATGGCGGTCCACCATGCCCCCCAGGGTCGGCGGACGCGGTGCCGAGCCCAAACCCCAGAGCGCCAAAGCCACACGCGCCCGCGATCGCGAGCGACGCTGCGGTTTTCTTCAAATTCATATGTAACTCCTTCGGCTCTTGTGACGATGACCCCGAAATCGCGTCGACAGATCCGAAGCCAGCATCCTCACCAGCGACTGCACAGTGCAGTCGCTGGGCAACACCGCCGCTCATTGCTTGACAGGCGGCTTGGCCACCGTGCATCGGTGGCCGCGCAGGGGATGCGTCGGCAGCGCCCTACCGCTGCACAGTTATGCGACGTCTCAGCCCCCGCATGTTGTATCGGGGTATGAAGGCAGCGCGTTACCCCGGGTCTGCCTTGCTTGACACCGACTTGAACCCGACGTGCCGCGTGGATCACCGACGGCCTTGTCGGCAGGCGACCTCAGCGAGCTGGGAGTGTGACCGGCGGCGGCGTGAATACGCAGGGCGGAGGTTGCTCACTCCGCCGAAGATTGACCTTGGCAAACAGGAAGCGGCGCAACGCGATTCGCCCGACGCACATTTGTGATACAGATGTGACTAAAGTTGACACTGTGTTGTCTGTGATTATTGTTGTCTCGTCGCAGCAATCTCCGCCGAAGGGCAACATGTGCCGGCTCGAACCGCAAACACCAAGGGCGCCTTCACCTGATGACGCACAACCCTGCGCTGACCCGCCGCGCTGCGTTGCGCTTGGGCGCCGGGGCCGCTGCCGCGGGTAGTTACACACTGGGCACGCTGCTGGGAGCGGCGCTTTCGAGAGCCGAGCCGGCGCCGCTCCCCAACGCCGCCCCCGCGTTTCAGACCGGCTCGTTCGTCTCAAACGCCCGCGGTGGCATCGAAACCCACTGGACGATCGCCCGGCCGCCCGGACAGAACCAGGCGTTGCGCCCCGTGATCGCATTGCACGGCAGGAACGGCAACGCCGCCGGCGTGATGGACCTCGGAGTTCAGGATGCGCTCGCCGAGGCGGTCAAGATCGGCTGGCCACCGTTTGCAGTCGTCAGCGTCGACGGAGGCAACAGCTACTGGCACCGCCGGGCCTCCGGCGAAGACGCGGGCGCGATGGTGCTGACCGAGCTGCTCCCGATGCTGAACTCCCAGGGCATGGACACCTCACGGGTCGCTTTCCTGGGATGGTCGATGGGCGGGTACGGGGCGTTACGTCTGGGCGCCTGGCTCGGTCCAGCGCGGACCGCGGCGATCTGCGCGGTCAGCCCGGCGCTGTGGACATCGTTCCTGGCCACCGATCCCGGCGCCTTCGATAGCGCCGACGACTGGGCGAGGAACACGGTGTTCGGCCTGCCGGCGCTTGCGTCGATCCCCGCCCGGGTGGACTGCGGCACCACCGACCGCTTTGCGGCGGCCACCCGGCAGTTCATCACCCAGCTGCGTCGGCCGCCTGCGGGCGGCTTCTGGCCGGGCGGTCACGACGTGCCGTTCTGGAAGCGGGTCATGCCGGCCAATCTGACCTGGATAGCGTCGCTGCTGACGGCATAGACGTGCCTACAGCGACCCGCCGAGTGTCATGAGAGAATTTTTCCCAGTGACAGTCGCCAATTCAGATCGTCTGAACGGACGCGGGCGCGCCGGGGGGCCACGCCGCGCTGATCCAGCGAATGTGCGGCCAGCGTTGGCGCCGGACAGAGGGTTCCGCCCTGACATCGAGGGCCTGCGGGCCGTCGCGGTGCTCGCCGTCGTGCTGTTCCACGCGGGTGTTCCGGGCGTTGGCGGCGGGTTCGTCGGCGTCGATGTCTTCTTCGTGGTCTCCGGCTTCCTCATCACCGGGTTGCTCTGGCGCGAGGTGAGGGCGACTGGCACCGTCCGGCTCACTCGGTTCTACGGCGCTCGGGCCCGCCGGCTGCTGCCGGCCGGGGTCGTCGTGCTGATCTCTACCGCCATCGCCGCGGCCGTACTGCTGACTCCGCTGCAGGCCCGAAGCGTGCTCGGCGACGGTATCGCCAGCGCGCTGTACGTCGGCAACTACCGATTCGCGCTGCGGGGCACCGACTACCTGGCCGCCGACATACCCCCGTCGCCGCTTCAGCACTACTGGTCATTGGGCGTGGAGGAGCAGTTCTACCTGCTGTGGCCGGCGCTGATCATCGGCGCTGGGTGGCTTGCCCACCGCTGGGCTCAGCGAGGCAATGTGACGGAGGGTACGCCGTCGGCGACGCCGTACCTGCTCATCCTCGCGTTGGTCGCGGCGGTGTCGTTCACGATCTCGCTCGCCTGGACAAACACGCTGCCGCCGTGGGCGTTCTTCTCGCTGCCCTCGCGCGCCTGGGAGCTGGCGGTCGGCGGCCTGATCGCGCTCACGGCAAATGGTTGGCGCCGGGTGCCGTCAATGCCCGCGGCGGTCGCCGGGTGGGGCGGGCTGACCCTTATCGTCCTGACGTGCACCCAGCTCGGCGCGACGACCTCTTATCCCGGTACCGCCGCAGTGCTGCCCGTGCTGGGTACGGCGCTGGTGGTCGGCGCCGGTTGCGCCGCGGACGGTCACGGGGTCGGCCGCGTGCTGTCGACGCCACCGATGCGCACGATAGGGCGACTGTCGTACTCCTGGTACCTGTGGCATTGGCCGGTGTTACTGCTCGCGCCCGCACTGCTCGGCCACTCCCTCGGGCTGGCAGAACGGCTGGTAGCGGTCGCGGTATCGGTCGGGTTGGCCGTGGTGACGCTATTCCTCATCGAGAATCCCATCCGCCTCGCCGCGCCGCTGCGGCGCTCGGCAGCGCGCAGCCTCGCCCTTGGCGCCGGCCTCACCGCCCTGGCCGTCTGTGCCGGGCTGGTGTTGCTGGTGCTGCGGCCGGTGCCGGTCGGCCACGGGGCGGCAGCCGCGACGGTCACTATCAACGCGCCCGCTCCGGCGGTCGCCACCGTCGACCCCTATGACGCGACGGTGCAGCAGGTGACTGCGCAGGTCCAGTCGGCGGTTGCGGCGTCGGCGGGGTTGAGCGCCGTTCCGTCCAACCTGTCCCCTTCGCTTGCTGACGCGCCCGGCGACAAGCCGCTCGTATTCCTGAACGGCTGCGTGCGCTCGTGGCGTGAGGTCGGGCAGGACGAGTGCGCCTCGGGAGATACGTCGTCGCCGACGACTGTGGCGCTGGTCGGCGACTCGCACGCCGCGATGTGGAGTCCGGCGTTCGAGCAGGTCGCTGAGCAGCGGAAGTGGCGGCTGGAGACCCTGGGCAAGATCACGTGCCCGCTCCAGGACCTCCCCATCACTAGCCCGTACCTGGGCAGGGAGTACACCGAGTGCGAGAAATGGCGGGGCCAGGTCCTCGCCCTGTTACAGGCTGAGCGTCCGCGGCTTATCGTGCTGAGCATGTCGCGCCGGTACGGCGCCGACTTCGGCTTTACCGCCTACGACCGGGCCTGGCTCGACAGCCTGACCCGTTTGGTGGCGCAGCTGCGAGGCACCGGCGCGCGCGTATTAGTCCTTGGGCCCATCCCGGATCCGCACTCCACCGTGCCGGCCTGTGTGTCCGCCCATCTGGACGAGGCCACGGCGTGCTCGCCGGCGCGACCGGTGGCTGTGAACGACGGCGGGATCGCGGCCGAGGCAGCGGCGACGGTGGCCGGCGGCGGGCAGTACGCCGACATCACGGCGCTGTTTTGCACCGCGGACCGCTGCCCGGTCATCGTCGGCAACAACCTGGTGTACCGCGACGACAACCACGTGACGATCGAATATGCCCAGGCACTCAGGCCGATCGTCGCCGCGCTGGCAGACCGCGCTCTCGCACGGGGCTAAGCCTTAATCCGTGGATGGGTGATTTCGTGTGGTCATCGACGCGGTTGCCTTGAAGTGCGGCCGGGCGTTGGACTTGGGTTTACTGTGGTCCCTCGGAGCCGCGGAAGAGCAAGACATCGGCGTACTGCCCGACCGGGCGGGTGGTCTCGGGGTGGTCGCCGGGTTGGCGATGCTGTCGATGAGGGCTTGAATATCGCAGCGCAACACGTCCATGTCGTTCGCGCCTGGGTCCCATTTGCCTTGCGCGCGACCCGCGTACTCCTTGTGCCCGATGGTCCGGCTGGAGTTCTGCGCAAGGCGTCGGCTAATCGCCGCGCAGCAGCGAACCAGCGCGAAATACTGAGCATCAGGCCAGTTCGTCCGGTGCGATGCTGTCGGACTGGTCCCGCTATTGGCGCACTCGATGCCGATCATGTGCCAGTTGCCCATGTTGGTCGGCAGCCACGGATACATGCCGACACCGGCGTGCCAGGCGACACCGACCGCGACCACGGTCACCGTGCCGTTCCCCGCGATATGCAGCTGCGAAAGCGGGCCGGGGAGATCGGGGCGGCCGTTGGCGATCGAGGCGGCGCTCGCGTTGTCCGATCCGGTGTGATGCACCATGACCCCGCGGATGTCCTTGAAACCTCCATGGCCGCGGCCTTGCCAACCGGGATACTCGACGATCGAGACCCCTTCGGCGCGAAGTACATCGGCGAGCCAGACCGGGTCGCCGGTCCATCGTCCTTTCTGGGGCACTGCGCGATTCCTTTCGATGCCGCCGTGGTCAGTTGTCATTGGATCTGTCGCGGAGAATTCTGCGCTCTCAACGACAGAACGCGCTACCAGCGCAACACGGTGCCCCCGGTCGGACTCGGTCCGACACTGTGCCGCCGGCTCGAAGTCCACCGCGTCACACGGGTTCGCCGTGATTGCCTTGTGCCGTAGCGCATACTTCATGACCCCCGGCGTGACGTCCCAGGCGTGCCGCCGGCTCGACCACATCTCGCCCGAAGAATTCGAGGCGGCCTACATCTACGCACGCATCCAGGCGTA
>JAOPWF010000553.1 GCA_025965815.1 Mycobacterium sp. | reverse complement strand
CGACTGTTATTCCAGGACAATACCTTCCAAAGTTTGCCCAGCTGGCCTACTTCGACGCGGCCGTTCTGCGTGCGGTAAAGGACTTGCCCGACAACCGACTTGGGCGCCGATTCCAGCTAGCTGCAGGCGTTGATGGGTGTCAGCGTTGGCGACCTGCGAGCAATGGAGCGCAACCCTGGAATGGGTCAGTTCTGGAACGAGTCCACATTAGGGACCACCATCGAGGGAGTGCCATCATCCACCCGACGCGAGCGCCAGGTCCACGATCAGATGAACGCGTCCGGACGGACGATCCGGATGCTGCCCGAATGACGCTGCTGTACGACGAGCATGCCGCCGCCTTGTTGCGCTATGCGCGGCGGCTGACCGGTGATCAGGTCCGCGCCGAGGATGTGGTGCAGGAAGCGTTACTGCGCGCGTGGCAGCACGCCAAGATCACCGACGATCGGGGGCGGTCGGCGCGGGGATGGTTATTTACCGTGGCCCGCAACATGATTATCGATGACCGCCGCAGTTCACGGTTCCGCAACGAGGTGTCGTCACCGGACAGTCCCGGTTTCATCGAGCCTGCTGGTCCCGACGAGGTGAATGCCGCGCTGGATCGGCTCCTGATCCGTGACGCGTTGGCCCAGCTGTCCGCCGCGCACCGTGCGGTGGTCCGGCGCTCGTACTACCTGGGGTGGACGACGGCACAGATCGCCGACGATCTCCAGATTCCGGAAGGCACTGTGAAGTCGAGACTGCACTCCGCAGTACGGGCGCTGCGGCTTTCCCTGCGACAAATCGGGGTCACACAGTGACGCAATTCCCGGTAGCCCGTGCGCGCCCGACCGACCCCGTGCCGTCTCAGGTGCAGGTTCCGGTCCAACCTGTAGTAACACCTAACGTTGTCTTGGTGGCCCTCTCGTTTCGATCCCGACCGCACACCCGGTGAAGATCGGACAGATCCAGCCGAGACTTTATCCGGTACACCGGCGTGCCGGCGGCGCTAGTGCGCCAGGACCCTGGTTTCTCCGCAGCGCAGATAAATAACCGGACATGCATGTACAGCAAGATGCCATCAGACGAGGGCGGCAGCGAAACGAGCAGCCTCGCTTGCCATCCCGGACTGAACGTAGAGGCTGTGCGCGCTGACATCGTTGCCGTCGGAACATACCGGGTCGGCACCGTAGCACAGATCGGTAGTCTTAGATCCGTATAGCGGACTCAGAGTCGTCAGTGGACCGCCGATTCGGTTCGACGGGTTCCCAAAAACGGCCACAGCCGCAACGTGACTCGCGAGGTCAGCCGGCAACGGGTTGTTAAAGCCGAACACTGGCTGGGCAGCGACGGTCACGACGTCGATCACCGCAGCGCCCTGGGAGTATCCGCCGAGAACCATCTTCGTGTTTGGGCACGCCGCGGCGACTCCTTGGATGAACGCACTGGCATCGTTGGCACCCTCAGTTGCCCGGAGGAAATCGCGGGATGCAGGATAGTTCACCGCGTATGCCACTATCGACTTTCCCTTAACGTCCGCACGCAGTGCGTCAGCAAAGGCTTGGCCGACCCGTCCCACACCGGGCGCCTCGTCGGTCCCGCGAGCGAAAACGACCTGAATGTCGGGACACACATCGGCCGACGCGGCCGGAGCATCGATAGTGTTAGTCAGGAAGAGCAGTAACACGCCGGAGGCGACGAGCGTGAAGATACGGACGTGAATCCGGCTGCGTACAAACACAGTTCGTGTGACAGCATCGTCAATGCTGTTGGAAAAAGACGCTCCGTGGGAACTCATGACGGCTCCAACTCCGGCGGCAGAAAGAATATTTCAGCACGCCCAGAATGCTCGACGAGGGATCACCACCATCTGCGGGGAGATGTGTCCACGATCACCGCACGGCGGGCGCCCTTGAGTGCCCGCCGCTCCGACACAAGACGGAGCTCGTGGCGAACCCCACTGTCGACGATCTGCACGGACGCCCCGAAGCAGTAGGCCTTCGCCATCTCGAAGAAGATCACGCCCGATTCGCGCGCGCGCCGGATCGCCGTGACCGCGTCCACTTCGAGGTGACCTCTGTCTGAACCGAGTTGCCACGCTCCGAGTGCGATACCGGAGAAGGGGAGCCCGTCTCGCCCCAACGGCGTTGTCTCCACGGGCGCTCTCCAATTTCGTTGGCTCGTTGGCACGGGCTCCGAAGATGTTGCGCCCGGTTACTCGACGGCACATATAGGGGTCGTTGTATGCACAGCATTGCGCGCTAGGGAAACCCGTGTCGCCACCGCTGACACCCATCAACGCCCCCCGCCAGCCGGAGCCTCTGCTTACCTGCCAGTTGCAAATGCGGAATGCCCGACCACTGCTACAGGTTCCCGATAGCCCGGGTGCGTCCTTACCCGGCACTGCGAGGCCGAGGTCATAGCGTTGTTCGTACGCGAGTGGTTTGAACGCTGCGCTGGCCGCCCGCGACCCGGCTCCTTGACGAACAGCTCCGCGGGCTGAGACCGACGGCGGTCGACAAAAGAAGAGACGAAGAATGCCTCCATCAGAAAGGGGTTGCGAACGTGGTAGTCAGGTCACGGACGCAAGTAGTAACCGGATCCGCATCGGGAATCGGCTTCGCCACCAAACAACCGACCATCCAAGTCACGAACGTCAGCATGATCATCAGCCCTACCCGTGGGTGTTGGCGGCGTAGGCGCGAAAGTTGTGGTTCACCTCATCCCACGTCACTACCGGAGGCGATATCGGGGATAGTGCGCCACGATCGCGGCGCCGTCCGAACGTGGATCCGAGGCCGCCGTCATGGACCCTCCGGGACCGGTGAAGACGACGTTGGCTTGCCCGAGCGTCTCGGTGTGGGGCATCACCTCGGTCACCGTGAATCCGCTGCGTACGACGGACTCCTTAGCGGCCGGCTGCGCATCGGCCTCCATCGTGATCGATTCGGCTGTGCCGCCATCGGATTGGCGTCCCACGATGGCGCGCGGCCCCGTCACCGCGGCCTCGGCGCCCGCGCCCGCCATCGCTCGCAGCAGCACCTGGGTCAGGATCTGCGGCTGGCCTTGACCGCCCATCGTCGCCAGCACGTGACGGGGTGCGCCGTGCTGCGTCGTCATCGCCGGCATCAGAGTGTGTGCGGGCCGCTTACGCGACGCGATCACGTTCGGGGAGGCGACATCCAACGAGAAGCTGGTGCCCCGATTGTGGAAGAGGATGCCGGTCTCCGGGTCGATCAGGCCCGACCCGAAGGCGTGATACACGCTCTGGATCAGCGATACCGCGTAGCCGTCGCTGTCGGCAGCCGCGATCCCGACCGTGTCGCCGTGCGGCACCCGCGCCCCGGCCATGTCGGTCCCGCTGAACTCGGCGAAGCCGCGCAGGTTGTCGTGCACAAGGGCTTGGACGTTGACCGCGGAGTGCCGGGGATCCGCCAGTGCCGACGATCGCAACTCGTTACCGCGGTGGAAGAGGCGCATGAGTGTGCCCAGTCCGTGCCCCAATGGGTCCGTTACACCGAGCTCGTCGACGGCTCGCAGCGCCCGCAGCATCAGGAAACCGTGGGTATTGGGCGGACTCGTCAGCACCGTCAGCCCACCGAACGTCAGGCTCAGGGGCTCAACTACCTCAGGCTGGAAAGCCCCGAAATCCTCAGCGGCCAACGATGATCCGCGGGACCGGAGGTACCTGATGGTGCGCTCGGCGAGCGCGCCCTGATAGAACTCGCCCGGCCCGCCCTCCCGCACCGCGGCGAAGGTCTGCGCCAGCGCCGGCTGCGCGAGCGCCTCCCCGGACCGCAGGCACCGCCCGCCAGGGCGGAACACCCGGTCGAAGTCCTCGGTGCCGACCAGGTCGGCGTTCTCGGCGTCGACGATGTGGGTGGCCAGCGACGGTGCGACCGGCACCCCCTCGTCGGCGCTGACCTGCGCGGGCCGCAGTGTGCGGTCCCAGGTGAGCCGGGCACCGAAGCGGCGCAATGCTTCCCACCCCCGCACCCCGCCAGGCACGGTGACCGAGTCTGCACCGCGGGCGGGAAGCGACCGGCCGTGGATGGCCCGCAGATCTGCGACGTCGACGTGCGCGGCCGCCCAGCCGGATGCGTTGATGCAGCTGACCGCGCCGTCCGGGGTGCGCACCAGGGCGATGAGATCGCCACCGAGAGCGACGTTATGCGGATACACGACGGTCAGCACCGCCGCAGCGATGATCGCGGCGTCGACCGCGCTGCCGCCTTCGCGGTATGCGTGCAGCCCGGCCTCTGTGGCAAGGGCGTGCGGGGTGGCCAGCGCTCCGGTGAACGGTCTCGGCCCTGGGTAGTTGGACACGGTGAAATCACTCCTTGTGGAAAGGTGGCGTCAGCACGCTCGACGACACGTGCGCAGTCTGCCCCCGGACGGTGCCGATCAGTAGATGGTGGACAGGAAGGCCTTGGTCCGCTCGTGTTGCGGGTTGCCGAACAGCTGCTGCGGCGGCGCGTCCTCGATGATCCGGCCGGCGTCCATCACGACGATCCGGTCGGCGACCTCGCGGGCGAACCGCATCTCATGGGTGACGATCACCATCGTCATATTGTCCGCAGCGAGTTCCCGCATGACAGCCAGCACCTCCCCCACCATTTCGACGTCCAGGGCGCTGGTCGGCTCGTCGAACAGCATGACTTTCGGTCGCATCGCGAGGGCCCGCGCGATGGCTACCCGCTGCTGCTGACCGCCGGAGAGCTGGCTGGGCCGCGAGTCCGCCTTGTCGGCCAAACCGACTCGTCTCAACAGGGCCAGGGCGTCCTGGCGGCCCTGGTCGTTTGGTGTGCCCAGCACCCGCACCGGCGCGTTCCACACGTTCTCCGCGGCACTCATGTGCGGGAACAGATTGAAATGCTGGAAAACAAAGCCGATTTCGCGACGTCGTCGGGCGAGCTCACTGGTGCTGACCCGCCGTTTACCGGAATTGTCCCGACGACCGATCGGGATGCCACCGATGAGGATCTCGCCGCTGGCCACCTGCTCGAGGTGGTTCAGCGACCGAAGCAGGGTGGTCTTGCCTGCGCCCGACGGGCCAATGAGAACGACCACTTCACCACGCATGACGTCCAGCGACACGTCGTCGAGGACCGTGCGGCCGCCGAGAGTGCAGGAGACCCCGCGTACGGACACGATCGGTGCCGTGGATTTAGCCGTGACACTCATGCTCAAACTCCCAGTCCTTACTGGCATCTCGGGTCACCCGTGCGGTTGCAAGGTCGGGGTCGCGCCTCGTCGGGCACCGAGCAGGCGCTGTGTGATGCGCACACCCTGTTCGATGCCGACCTGGCGTGCCAGCCGGTTCTCGATGCTCGCCTGGATGACCGTCCAGATCGTGGTCAGCGCCAGGTAGTAGATGGCTGCGACGATGAAGATCTCGAAGGTGTGGAAGGTGTAGGAACTGATCGATTGCGTGACCAGAAACATCTCGCTCACGCCGATCACACTGAGCACAGAGGTCGTCTTCATCATGCCGTTGAACGAGTTCCCCAGCGGCGGGACCATCACTCGCAGAGCCTGGGGGACGATGATCCACCGCATGAGCTTGCCCGGCTTCATTCCCAACGACGCCGCGGCCTCGAACTGTCCTTTCGGCACCGAATCCAGTCCGGCGCGGACGATCTCAGCGATGTAGGCGCTCTCGTTGATCATCAAGCCGATGATCGCCGCCTGCACGGCCGCCTTGACCGACAGTCCGAGCAGCGAGACGTCCTGGAACTGGTACAGACCGACGGCCGCAAGACCGGTGTAGATCAGCACCAGCTGCACCAACAGCGGCGTCCCGCGAATCACCCAGATATAGCAGCCGGCGAACCAGCGCAACGCGGCAAACCGGGAGCGTCGCATCAGCGCGACGATCAACCCGACCACCGTAGCCAGGATCATGGCCATCACCGAGATTACGATGGTGAGCACCAGCCCGTCCAGGAAGGGTCCACTGGGCGTGAACAGGCTCTTCCAGAAAAACTGCCAATCAAAGTTCATCGCAGCACCGCCCGGCTATCCCTGGATGCTGAGGTCGGTCTGGCCCCACTGCGCAAGAATCTTGGCGTACGTGCCGTCGCCCTCGAGCTTGGTGAGAGCCCGCTGAATCGCGTTGTGCAGCTCGGTGTTTCCCTTCAGCGTGGCGGCCCCGATCTTGATAGTGCCGAAGGGCTGACCCGCCATCTGGATCTGAGCACCGGTTTTGGTGGCGTAGTAGCCGAGCGTCTCGGCCGTGTCCAGGTAGGCGTCGACCTGTCCGTTCTGCACCTGCTGGACCGCGACGTCAGCATGGTTGTTGCGGTTGATGTCAATCGGCGGTTTGCCTGCGGCAGTGCACTTGTCGGACTGCACTTGCGACAGAGATTCCGCAGTCGTGCCGACGGCGACCATCACCTTTTTGCCGCACAGGCTGTCGTCCATGCCCGTCACGGCCGCGGGATGGGCCTTTGATACCGCGATACCCGTGCCTGAGTAGATATAGGGCACGAAGTCGACGACCTTCTCGCGCTCGGGCTTGATGTAGAGCTGAGCCATGATGACGTCGCACTGCTTGGCTTGCAGTGTGGGGATCACCGCGGCGAACGCGGACTCCACGAACTGCGGCTTCAGACCCAGGTCGGCGGCGATCGCCTTGCCCAGGTCGACCTCGCTGCCCACCAGCGCACCCGTCTCGTCGTGGTAGACGCTGGGCGGAGTGCCGTCGTTGGGCGAACAGATTTTCAGGGTCCCGCCCTGCAGGATCGCCGGCGGCGCCACCTCGGCCGGGCCGGTGTGAGATGGTGCCGAGTCGTTCGACGAGGACGAGCAGCCGGACAAAACGAGGGCGGCAATTCCCGCGGCGACACCGGCGATGGCGGTTCTTCTCACGATCTTCCTCCGAGACTGACTATCGATTCGGATGCAGGCGCTCGAACACGTCCTGACCGAGGGTCCTATCGAACGATAGGTGCCTATCAGGCGATAGGCGACGGCAAGTTGTAAATTCGGTGAAAACTCAGTCCTCGACGAAGGCTCAGCGCGCGGCGGCGGCCTCGAGATCTACCAGGCGGCCGAGCGTGACCGCCCGAGTTTGTGCTAGCGCTGAGGAATCGACGAGCAGCCCACGCACCACGAAGTCGGCAGCCTGCAGCGGACGCTGTTCGCGCACCCGGCCTGTCGGGCCGCCCTGCTCACGCAACGTCTCGAACAGCACACCATTGATTGCCCGCTGCACGAAGCTGGGCTCGAAGTCCACGAACTCCCCTGCCCGCTGACCGCCGGTGATCACCTGCTCGACCAGCTCGTGAAACAGCGCCACCCCTTCTCGCTCGGCAGCGAATTCGTCCATCCCGAGCACGGCGTCCTGGTAGAGACCACGCGCGTCGAACGGTTGCAGCAGCAACTCGCGTACATCGCAGGCGATGGTTAGGTGCAGCTTTTCGGCCCAACCGGAGTCCTCGGCGAGGCGACACCTGACACGGTCGATCGACGGGCCGAGATCCAGTTCGATAAGGGTGCGGAAGATCGCGTGCTTGGCCTCGAAGTGGTGGAATAGCGAGGGCTGGCGGATCTGAACCGCCTCGGCGATATCGCGGGTCGAAGTACCGAAGTAGCCGCGCTGGGCGAACGACACCGACGCCGCAAGCAGAATGCGCCCCCGGGTCGACGACCAGTCGACCGTCGCTGGCTGCCAGCCGTCCCCGTACTTCAACTGGATACCGTCCACCTCGAACCCTCCTGCGTAGATGCAGAACCTAGGTCCTGATCCTGTCACCGGACAAGCGGGCATCCCTGAAGTCGGCGTCCGATCGGTGGCTGCGCCCGTCCTGGATCTCGCCGGCAATGTCGTCGCGTCAGTGTGTGTCGGCGGGCCCATCTTCCGGGTCACCGAGGCCGACCTGCGGGGCCGGTTGGCCGATCTGGTGTCGGCCACTGCCGAGGAGATCAGCGCCGAACTGCTGCGCCGCAGCGATCCCAACGGCCGCAGCGACGACCGGGCAGCCCAATGACCGCTTCAACGTCGCGCACGGTCGACCACATGACGATCGGAGCCACGGCATCACACCGCGCGACGGTCAGCTCCGAAACCATCGCTGCGTACGCCGCAATGACCGGGGACCACAACCCCATCCACGAAGACGCCGAGTACGCCGAGCGGACCCGGTTCGGCCGGCCTGTGGCGCACGGACTTCTCGTCGGCAGCTTCATCCAGACCGCCCTGACCAAACTTGTTGCACCGGGCGGGGTGTCGACGAGTTACCAGCTCGACCTGTTGGTTCCCACGTTCGTCGGGACCACCATCATCGCCAGCGCCACCTGCACACATCTGGACCTGGTGTCCCGTCGGGCCACCTTCACCACCACCGTCGTCGACGACGAGACACGGACGAAGTTGATCAGCGGAACGGCCGTCGTCGCCTTCCCCAAAGGAGAACACCGATGAAAACGATCTGCAAAGTCCTGCCGACGTTGGTCTGCGCCGCCACCGCGATCACGATGTCGGCCTGCAGCAGCAGCGTCAACAACAACGCCGACACCTCGGCGCCGTCGGCGACCAATGTCCAGGTCGATGACGGCGGGTGCGTGAAGAACCACGACCAGATCGCCAAAGCCCAGCAGACTCTGGCAGGCAACCTCTACGGCATCGCCGCCCAGAACTCCGATAAGGGGACCAACACCAACCCCGGCTCAAAGGGCCCCAACGACCCGATCACCATCACCTTCTCGATCGAGGGCCTCAGCCACCCGTTCCTGGTGAAGCAGAAACAGCTCGCCGAGGACGCCGCTCAACGCAACGGGGTGAAGGTCAACGTCGTCAGCGCCAACGACGACGTCAACCAGCAGTTCAACGACATTCAGACCGCGATCGCCCAGGGTACCGACGCCCTGATGATGATGCCGGCCAACACCGAGGGCCTCGGTGCGGTGCTGTCGCAGGCGGAGGCGGCCAAGATCCTTACTTCTTCACCCAGAAGGGCATGCTCGGCGTCCGTCCCGCGTCGCAGGTGCTGGCCCCCTACGCCACCGAGGGCAAGATGCTCGGCGAATGGGTGGTCGATCACTACAAGAGGCGCACCGACGTCAACGTCGCGATCATCTCCGGCATCCCCGGCGACGCGTCGAGCGACGCCCGGGTGAACGCGTTCTCGTTGCCGCTGCTGCGGGCATGCACCTTCAACATCGTCGCCAACCAGCCGGGTAACTATCGGCGGGGTGACTCGGAGAAGGCCGCGCAGAACATGCTTGCCGCCAACCCGAACGTCAACCTGGTGTTCGGCGCCAATGATGAGGGTGCGCTTGGCGGCCTGGCCGCACTGGATTCCGCGGGCCGCAAAGGCGTTGACGTCGTTGGACTCGACGGCGAGACCGACATGTTCACCGCCATCCAGAACGGGCAAGCATCGTCCCCCACCGTCCCGATTGATCAAGGGGGCAGGACGTCTTTGCTTCTGTACACGGCTTGACCTCACCGGGAGGCCAGGCCCGGAAGGAGGATGGATACCAACCCGTCAGCGTGAGCGTCGATCCAGTTGGGGTTACTAGGATCCCGTCCGGTGAGCAGGCGTACTTCGGCGGCGTTCACGTACGGCAACGATGCGGCGCCGACAACCACGTAGTAGAGGATCTCGTTGTCGATAGGTGCGGCAATGCCAGCGTTACGAAGCATCTGCGACGCGGGCCGGATGCCGTCGAAGAACGGCTTCACGTGAGTCTCGGTCATCCATGTCAACCGGTCGCTGGCCGCGGTGCCCTCATGCACCATGATCTGGTTGAGCTCAGGATGCTCGGCTGCGAATCGCACGAATCGACGTATCGCGTCGGCGAACGCCGCGGCTAGCTGCGGCACATCAACTCCGGTCACCTCAGCGGGTATGACGCCATCCAACGCCGTAGCCAACAGTCCGAAGAGGTGATCCACCGAGGCCGTCCACAGGGCGGCCTTCGACTCGAAGTGATAGTTGATCTGCGGCTGGTGCGCCTGAACGCGCGACGCGATTGTCCGCGTCGAGGCCCCGTCGAAGCCCTTGGCCCCGAACTCGACCAGTGCCGACTCCAGCAGGGCCTCCCGGATATCTGTCCTGTTCCGGCGGAGGCGGACCTTGCTCGGCCTTGCGCTGCATCATTTGAAGTGTACTCTTATTATCACTCGATAATACGAGTGGGAAGGCTAGACCTATGAGTAGTGCCCCTGAGGCCACGAACCAAGACCGAGTTGGCGCATCGGCGCGTCTGTTGCCGTTGTCGAAGGATCCGTTCCAAGCGCCGACGGATCGAGACATGCTGCCCTCTGAGCGACGGAAGTTCGTCCAGACCCACCGGACCTGCGTATTCGGCTACGGCCGCCGATCGGACGGGCCGGCGATGTCGATCGTCTACTACGTCCCGGCCGACAACGACGACCTTCTGGTGGCGACCATGGCCAATCGCGCCAAGGCCAAAGCCGTCGCCCGCAACAGCAAAGTCAGCCTCTGCGTCCTTGATGAGACCTGGCCCTTCGCCTACCTGCAGGTCTATTGCGACGCGGTGATCGACGATGACGACGAAACTCTGATCGACGTGATGATGGCAGTGGCTGAACGCATGTCGGGTGAGCCAGTGCCCCCGGAGCTGCGCCCCGCGGTCAAAGCTGTCGCAGAGGATGAAGGCCGGGTGCTGATGCGCTGCCGGCCATACGCGACGTTCGTGACGCCGCCGCGACACTGGCACAGCAATGACCAGGAGGAGCCGCTGACCCACTGGGTCTCGGGGTCGATGCCCTGGGACGCTCCCGACACTCCGGACGAAATGTGATGTTCCGAATCGCCAACACGAACGGCCGCTTTCCCCTACTCAAGTCCGAGAGCCCCGGGTTCGATGCGCAGGCCGTGGCCGAGCGGTTCGGGCTGCAGCCCGTGGTCTTCGACTTCGGTCGCTGCACTGACCACTCCGGCCCAGAAGCCGTCGCGGAGGGTGGCTTTCGGAGATGAGCGACGTAACGCAGAGGTGGCGCTCTGAGCGCATCATGGCGGCCATTTACGACGCCGGCGTCAACCACGACCGTGTCGCCATGGTCGGCGCCTGGACGATGTGGGGTGCCGACATGCGACGTATATTCACGGAAATCGCGCGGCTCGCGGACGCCCCGGCCGGGACCTCGGTACTCGACATACCGTGCGGGGGTGGCTTCGCCTTCCGCGGCCTGCGCACCGGCCATGGCGTGAACTACGTCGCGGCCGACATATCTCCGTACATGCTCCAGCGGGCGCGCGCAGAGGCGCGTCGGCGGGAAGTGCAAGACGGAATCGAGTTCGTCGAAGCCGACGTGACCGCGCTTCAGTTCGCCGACGCGAGCATTGATCTCTGCGTGACCTATAACGGGCTTCACTGTCTGCCGGACCCGCGTGCGGCGCTGGGGGAGCTCACTCGCGTGCTCAGGTCAGGCGGAACCCTGCGGGGGACGTCATGCGTCACCGGTCGAGGTCTGCGCACGGATGCCCTGATCGCGACGTTCCGTCGCGCCGGGGTGTTTGGAAACGCCCCGCACGCAGGCGATATCGAGGCTTGGTTGAGGGAATTCGGCCTCGACGTCCTGACACTCGAGCGCAGCGGAGCGGTCGAGTTCTTCGAGGCGCAGTTGCCATTCAGAGAGAACGCGGACTGATGAGCGGCCACGTAGGCGGCGCCCACAACGATCTGCACAGCGATCAGGGCGCCCGCAAAGGAGAGCACCCGGGCCGGTCACGTGAGCCGATCATCAAGGTTCACGACATTGCGTGGTTGGAGTTCGAGAAGCCGGATCTGACTCGGGCTGAAGCGTTTTCGCGGGCGTTCGGCTTCAGCACCGCACTTCGCACGGCCGACGAGCTGCATCTGCGCGGCACCGACTCCGGATCGCCCTGTGTGCTGATCTGGCGAGGTCCCCGGTCGAGATTCGTCGGAGCCGCATACACCGCACAAGACCAATCCGATGTGCTGCGGCTGGCCGAGGCGACCGAGACTAGAACTCGTGCGCTGCCCGAGTCATTGGGCGGCGTGGCGGTCGACCTGGTGGATCCCAGCGGTGTGACGGTTCGTGTGGTGCACCGCACTCACCAGCTGGAGGTCCTGCCAACGCAGACGCCGCATCAGCTCAACTTTGGGCACGAACTCCGGCGGATCAACGCCATGCAACGCCCGCCGCGCGAGCCGACGCGGGTGCAGCGACTCGGGCATGTGGTGATGCAGACAACGAAGTACCTCGAGGCGCTCAACTGGTACCTCGATCACCTCGGGATGATCGTCAGCGACTTCCTGTACTACCCGGGGTGGCGGGACCGCGGACCGGTCATGAGCTTCATCCGCTGCGATCGCGGGCAGACTCCGGCCGACCATCACACCCTGGCGATAGCCCTGGGCCCGTCCAACCGTTACATCCATTCGGCCTACCAAGTCAGCGACATCGACGCGATGGGCGCCGGCGCCCGCTACCTCGCCGAGCTCGGTTATCACCGCTCGTGGGGAATCGGCAGGCACATCCTGGGTAGCCAAATCTTCGACTACTGGCGCGATCCCGACGGTTTTCTGGTCGAGCACTTCAGCGACGGCGACATGTTCGACTGCACGCTCGAGCCGGGTTGGGCTCCGTTCACCGCCTCGGGACTCTCCCAATGGGGGCCACCCATCACCAAAGACTTCCTTGGGATCGCGCCTGGCCGCGAATCCCTGCGCGAACTCCGCTCGGTGATCAGTGCGCTGACCGACGACAACGAATTCGACCTGGCCAGCCTGCGCGGCTTGCTCGCAGTAGCCAGATCCTGA
>JAOPWF010000543.1 GCA_025965815.1 Mycobacterium sp. | reverse complement strand
GTGGGTCTGTGCGCGGTCGCTGCAGGCCGCGCACTCACGTGGCCGCGGCTGCCCGTCGGTCTGGCTGCGGTGGTCACCGTTGTCGACTACCAGCCGCGGCTGCGCAGATTCGTGGAGGACCGGCTGGGGCCCAGTGCCGCGGACACCGCACTGGCCATTGCCACGTCTGTCGTCTACACGCTGACTCAGGCGCCGGCCTCCCTCGCTGTCGAACTGCTGATCCACCTGGCCAGGACGGCCGAGTCAGCCTCGGGATCGCAGGCCTGGGAACGGCGCGAGCCGGCGCTGGCCCGGCACGCCGACTGCTCCGACGCCTTTCCCCAGTCGCCGCGGCCACATCCGCGGCCGCCCGGTCCGGTGGAGCGGCACGCCGACCGTAGCGGGCTGGCGCAGTTGGTCGCGATGGCAGTCATCGGCACGGCAACCCGCAGCGTGAATGCCGCCGCGACCGCGGCCGTGGTGGCCGCGCCCAAGGCGGCGCGCACCGCCCGTGAGTCGTTCGCGAGCTCGCTCGGCCGCGGGCTTGCTGATCAGCACGGTGTATTGCCGCTGCGGCCTGAGTCGCTGCGGCGCCTCGACCGGGTCGATGCGGTGCTGATCGATCCGCGGGTGCTGTTCAGCGATGAATTGCGGTTGAGTCGCATCAGGGGAGCGCCCGAGCGGGAGCGAACGGCAGCGTGGCAGTGGGCGCAGGGGCAACTCGACCGGGGCGCACTGCAGGGCGGCTGGCACCAGGTCCGCGACGAACAAGCGACGGGCCGCAATGGCCGCGCACCCGTTGAAGTGCTGGTACGCAACACACACCATCCCCTGGCATCCGCGCTGGTCGCCGAAGTGCGCAGGGGAGGCATCGAGGTGGTGTCCCTCGACGTTGACGCCCTCGACGACTTGCGCTCAGGGTTCGACGACCTGCGGCCGGTGAACATGTCCGTCGACACGGCGCTGGCCGAAGCGGTGCGCGAACTACAGGAGGCGGGCCGCACCGTAGCGGTACTGTCTTCGGCTGCGGCGAAAGCTCTTTCGGCTGCCGACGTAGCGATTGGAATCATGCCGGATCACGGTCCGCCGCCGTGGCACGCCCACCTCCTCGTCGATGAGCTGGCGGACGCCTGGCAGGTGCTGCATGCCCTTCCGGCCGCGCGAAAGGCCAGCCGACGCGGAGTTGAAATCGCCACCGGCGCATCGTTACTCGGGGCGCTGTTGATGGTTCCGGGAGTTCGTGGCCGGGGCCCCGGGCCGGTGACGGGCGGGGCGGCCGCCGGGTTATGGACCGGATACCGGCTGGCGCACCAGGCGCTGAGCGCAGCGGCGCCGACGCCCGCCCCCGTCCACGACTGGCACGCGATGTCGGTCGACCAGGTGCGTCAGATGCTGCCGACCCCACCCTCAGACATCGGCCGCGCGCCCCGATCTCGGCTGAGGGCGTCAGCCGGCGTGCTGTTGCGAGTCGCCGGTCCGGTCCGCAGCACGGTCTGGGAGTTCACCGGCGCAGTCCGCTCCGAGCTGTCGGACCCGCTGACACCGGTGCTGGCGATTGGCGCTGCGGCAAGCGCGGTGCTGGGTTCGCCGGTCGACGCGGTTCTGGTGGGATCGGTCCTCGTCGGTAACGCCACCTTGGCTGCCACCCAACGCGTGCGGGCCGAGCGGCTGCTGAAGCGCTTGTTGACCGTGCAGGACCCAACCGCGCGGAGGCTACTGAATGATTCGCCGGGCACGCTCGATTGTCAGAGCGTGGAGTCGGCCGATCTGCGGCCCGGGGATGTGATCGAGGTGCGCGCGGGTGAGGTCGTGCCGGCGGACGGCCGCCTGATACACGCGGTGGACCTCGAGGTCGACGAGTCCTCGCTCACCGGTGAATCCATTCCGGTGGGGAAGCAGGTCGCCGCGACGCCCGGAGCGCCCCTGGCCGAACGCAGCTGCATGGTCCATGGCGCCACGGCGGTGGTGGCCGGTACCGCGGTGGCCGTTGTGACCGCCGTCGGGGCGCACACGCAGGCCCGTCGCGCCGCCGAGGTGTACGGCGGCGAAGCGTCCTCCGTCGGGTTGCAGAGCCAGCTGCGTGAACTCACCGACCGCGCGTGGCCGTTCAGCCTGGCCGGTGGCGCACTGGTCAGCGTCCTGGGCTTGCTGCACCGCACGGGCTTGCGCCAGGCGGTCACCAGCGGGGTGGCGGTCAGCGTTGCCGCGGTTCCCGAGGGCCTGCCTCTGGTGGCAACGCTGGCCCAGCAGGCATCCGCACGGCGGCTCACCAGACTGGGCGCGTTGGTGCGTAGTCCTCGGTCGGTAGAGGCGCTCGGCCGCGTCGACGTGGTGTGTTTCGACAAGACCGGGACGTTGAGCGAGAACCGGCTGCGCGTCTCGCGAGTGTATGCGGCGCCCGGATCTCATCGTGGCGAAGTGCTGGCCTGCGCAGCGCTAGCCACCCCGCCCCTTAACGGCGGCCGCCACGAAGACGCGACCGACATCGCCGTGCTGGAGGCGGCGAACGCTCCTGAGCTGCCGAGGAGGTTCGCCGAAGGTCTGTCGCTGTTGCCATTCCGGTCCGGCAGGCCGTATTCGGCGTCGGTGTCCGATAGCGAATTGGCGATCAAGGGTGCCCCCGAAACGCTGCTGGCAGCCTGCACCGGTGCCGGCCCCGCGGTCGAACGCATTGTGAGCGAGATGGCCGCGGGCGGGTTGCGGGTGATCGCCGTGGCGCGCCGGGATCTCACCGCACAGCAGGCCCGGTCGGCACGCGAAGAGCCGGACGCCTTCGTCGAGTTGTGCCAGGACGGGTTGCAGATCATCGGACTGCTCGGGCTGTCGGACACTCCCCGCGCCGGTGTCGCCGATCTGCTCGCCGCCTTGACCGCCCAACAAGTCGGGGTTCGATTGATCACGGGCGATCACCCGTTCACGGCCACCGCGATCGCCGCGGAACTCGGGATGCCGGTCTCCGAGCACCAGGTGATCAGCGGAGCCGAATGGGAAGCGCTGCCGCGCCGGGGCCAGGAGCGGGCGGTGCGGGACCGGCTGGTCTTCGCCCGAATGTCACCCGAGCACAAGGTACAAATCGTGCGGACGCTGGAACACACCGGCCACGTCTGCGCGATGGTCGGCGACGGTGCGAACGACGCCGCGGCCATCCGCACCGCGACCGTCGGCATCGGCGTCGCCGCGCGGGGCAGCGACCCGGCCCGCACCGCCGCCGACGTCATGCTGCTGGACGGCCGCGTCGGGTCGCTGCTGGACGCGATCGGCGAGGGACGCCAGCTGTGGCGGCGGGTGCAGGCGGCGGTGGCCGTGCTGCTCGGCGGCAACGCCGGTGAGGTGGCCTTCGCGATCATCGGCGCCGCGATCACCGGCCGTGCCCCGCTGAACACCCGCCAACTGCTGCTGGTGAACATGTTGACCGACGCGCTGCCTGCGGCGGCACTCGCGGTCAGTCCGCCCAACTCCCGCATGTGCGATGCCGGCCGCGGTCCCGACCAGGCGGCACTGTGGCGAACCGTCGCCGTTCGCGGCACCACCACCGCCGCTGCAGCCACTGCTGCCTGGGCATTGGGCAGTGTCACCGGAAGGCCGCGGCGTGCCGCTACGGTGGCGCTGGTCGCCCTGGTGGCCACCCAACTCGGCCAGACGCTGCTCGACTCGCAGAGCCCGCTGGTGATCTGGACTGCCATCGGTTCACTGGCCGCGCTGGCCGCCGCGATCAGCACACCCGGCGTCAGCCAGCTCCTGGGGAACACCCCGCTGGGCCCGGTCGGCTGGGCGCAAGCCCTGGGGACGGCCGCCATCGCAACGGCCGCGGCGGCGATTGCACCGCGCTTCATGCCGGCCGACGATGCAGCCGCCGCGGATCAGTCGACGATCTCGACCAAACCCGCCCGCCACAACACCGCGTACAACTCGCGCAGCGGCACGGTCAACACCCGCGCCACTGCTTCAGTTAACGGATCTGCAGTCACGGGTAACACTGTGAAGACCACGCGGGTCCAGACGGCAAATTAGCCATGACCAGGAGGCGACCATTGGCCGACAAATCGCGGCGCACGCCGACCCACAGAGATGCTGTCGAACGGGTTCGTAACGCCGAAGGTTTCGTGGTAGATCTGCCGCTCCTCGGGCGGGTACGCATACCGAGGCCGGAGCAGCTGGCCTATTACGGTGCGCTGGCCGCTCTCGCCGCGGTTGAGATCATCGATTGGCCAATCGCGTTGGCCATCGGCGCCGGCCATGCGCTGGCCAGCAACCACCACGACCGAGTCGTCGAAGAGCTTGGCGAAGCCCTCGAAGACGCGTGATCAATTCTCAGGGTGACGTGCGATCCAGTGGGTAAACATCGCCATGGCTTCCGACAGCGTCATCGAGATTCGGCTCTGATTTTCACCTTCCCGATGGCGGACCGCCCGTTATCCGGCATCGCGGTCGAGGACATCGGCAAGACGGCGCAGGGCATCTTCAAGCGGGCACGGAGTACATCGGGAAGACGGTGAGCATCGCCGGTGATCAGCTGACGGGTAACCAGTGCGCAACGGCATTCACCGACGCGCTGGGCGAAGAGGTGCGCTACCGGCCCTATGCATGGGACGAGTTCCACGGGCTGGGCTTCCCGGGGCCGTCGAGATGGCCAACATGTTGCAGTTCTACGCCGAGGATGCCGACCGGTTCACCGGCGATAGGGATCTGGCGCTGGTGCGGGTTCTGAACCCGGAGCTGCAATCGTTCCCGGAATGGCTGGACAAGCACCAGGGTGAGATCCCGCTCGGATGATGCGGTTGCCGACCGCCTTTCCACAGTCGCACCTTCATCCACAGTGGGATTCGCGGCGCCGTCCGACGCCGCGGTCGCGTCCGCGGCCGCACCTACCGTCGGGCACATGCGAACAGAACTACCGGCTGAGCGCCTCCATCGCCGGCTCGGCGCCGAGACCGTCGCGGAACCCGAGACGGAAGCCGCCGACGACGATGATCGGGGCACCTCGTTGTCGCGCTGGCTGCCGGACGGGAACGCCGGGAATGGGCCGGGCTGGCTGGCGGCGATCCGGGCGGACCCCGGCCGGGCGGGTGCAATCGGCCTAGCGGCGATCGGTGTCATCGCCGTCCTCGTGACGGTGTTCACCGTCGTGCGGGATGAGTCTCCGCCGGTAGTATCGGCGAAACTGCCTCCAGTGCAGATGGTTTCGTCCGGCAGCCCGAGCCCGAGCGCGACCGCCGCGGTCAAACCGGACGCCCCCGTCGTGATCAGCGTGGTCGGGCTGGTGCACAAACCGGGCCTGGTGACGCTGCAGCCGGGAGCCCGGATCGCCGACGCGCTCTCGGCTGCCGGTGGCGCGCTCGACGGGGCCGACTTGATCGGGCTGAACATGGCCAGCCGGGTGGCCGACGGGGAGCAGATCGTCGTCGGCATCGCCCCGGTCCCGGGCGAGCCGACCGCTCTGGGCAGCTCGATCGGCTCGGGACCCGCCGGATCGGCACCGCCGGGGCCGTCCACCGGAACGGCTGCGGCCACTTCACAATCCGGTCCGCAGGCACTGGTCGACCTGAACACCGCGACCGTCGAGCAGTTGGACACGCTGCCCGGTGTCGGGCCTGTCACCGCAGCGGCGATCGTGGCCTGGCGCGATGCCAACGGCCGATTCGACAGCGTAGATCAGCTGGGCGACGTCGACGGGATCGGGCCCGCGCGGCTGGACAAACTGCGCGACCTCGTCCGGGTGTGACGAGGTGGGCGCCGCCGCGGACAGCGCCCGTCGGACCGAGTTGATCGCGCCCGATGGCGCACCACAACTGGACCTGCGGCTGGTGCCCGCCGCGCTGACGAGCTGGGCGGTAACCGCAGCGGGCGTGCTGTGGCCCATCGGTATCCTCGGCGCGCTGCTTCTCGCGGCGGTGACGATTGCCGGGAGCGCGGTCTGCTGGCGCCGGACTCGCTGGCCGCCCGCGGTGTTGCGGGCGGTGTGCAGCGGTGTCATCGGTGCGGCCGTGGTCGGTGCCGGGTTCGCCGTGGCGATCGGATTGCGTGCCAACGAAGTACGCCATCACCCGATCGCCGCGCAGTACGGAACGGTCGCTGCCGTCACCGTCACTCCGAGTGAAAGTCCCCGCTCTCTGGGCAGTGGCCGGATGATGTTCCGAGGGACGCTACGCACGGTCGGCAGTGCCGAAATGAAGGGCCGGGTCGTGGTTTTCGCCCCGGTGCTCGGATTCACCGAACTGACCGCGGGCATGCCCGCCCGGTTCAGCGCGCGAATCGGCAGGCCCACCCGTGCCGACCTGAGTGTCGCCGTGTTGTCGGCGACCGGCGATCCGGAGCTGGGGGAGGCGTCACCGATTCAGCGGGCGGCCCAACGCGTACGCAGTGGTTTCGCGGACACGGCCCGCGCGGTCCTGCCGGTCGACCAGGCCGCGATGCTTCCGGCCCTGGTTCTCGGTGACACCTCCGCGCTCACACCGCAAACGGTCGGGGAGTTCCGCGCCGCGGGGCTGACGCACCTGACGGCCGTGTCGGGAGCCAACGTCACGATCGTGTGCGGCGCGGTGTTGTTCTCGGCCAGGCTGGTGGGTCCCCGCGCCGCGGTCGCGCTCGCCGCGTCGGCGCTGCTCGCCTTCGTAGTGGTAGTTCAGCCGTCGGCCAGCGTGTTACGCGCCGCGATGATGGGCGCGGTGACCCTGCTGGCCGTGGTGTCGCACCGCCGCCGTCAGGCCATCCCGGCCCTGTCCGCGAGCGTCATCGTGCTGATGATCGCCGCGCCGGAACTGGCCGTCGATGTCGGGTTCGCGCTGTCGGTGTCGGCGACCGCCGCGCTCGTCGTCATCGCGCCGGTGTGGTCACGACGCCTGGTGAGCCGCGGATGGCCCAAGCCGCTCGCCGACGCGGCGAGCGTCGCGGTCGCCGCTCAGCTGGTCACGGCGCCGCTCGTCGCGGGCATATCCGGCACGTTCAGTGCGGTATCGGTCGGCGCGAACCTGGCGGTGGCCGCGGTGATCGCACCCATCACGGTGGTCGGTACCGCATCCGCGCCACTGTGTGCGCTGTGGCCCGCCGGTGCGCAACTGCTGATCCGGTTCACCGGACCCGAGCTGTGGTGGCTGTTGCGGGTCGCGCACTGGGCCGCCGGCGTTCCCGGCGCGACGGTGCCGGTCCCATCCGGTCTGCCCGGCGTGCTCGTGGTCGCCGTCGGCGGTGTGCTGGTGATGTTGCTCTGGCGGTGGCGCTGGGTGCGCATCGGGATGGCTTCCGCCGTGCTGGGTGTGCTGGCATGGACGATCGCGGGGCTGACCGCCTAGCGGGTACCTCAGTTGACGGTCATCGCCCAGCGGATGCCGCCGACGAGCGTGCGGCCGGCCAAGCGGATGGCGGTGCCCTCCACCAGCGGCAGGTAGGGCAGTCGCAACGGCCGCCGCGCCCAGGAGGGCAACATGGCGACCGAGGTCGCGGCCAGCAGCCCGTACGGCGCCCTCGCGAGCATCGGCAGCGGGGGGGTGAGCAGCAGGAACCGGGCCGCGTCGCGTGCGGCGTCGGTGCCCTTCAGCTCCGACCGGTAGGCGGCGATCCGTTCACTCAGCTGCTGCTCGGTGCGCGGCGGGTCAAGGATCCCGAGTGCGGAGGCGACCCGGGCGGTGTCGGACACATAGTCGTC
>JAOPWF010000658.1 GCA_025965815.1 Mycobacterium sp. | reverse complement strand
AACTCACCGAA
This sequence comes from Mycobacterium sp., assembly GCA_025965815.1. Lineage (GTDB taxonomy): Bacteria > Actinomycetota > Actinomycetes > Mycobacteriales > Mycobacteriaceae > Mycobacterium. The sequence goes on along the minus strand of JAOPWF010000658.1, from coordinate 4,760 downwards.
ACCGGCGCCGGCTGGGCAGTGCAACCGCCCACCGAATGCGTCAACGGCCACCCCCTCGGGCCCGGCCTGGTGCTCGTCGGCCACCAACCCTGTGACTGTCGCGGTTCCCACCTCGGTTGGACATGCCGCATCTGTGACGCCACGTTCTACTGGCCGCCGACCGACCCAACCTGCTCCGTGCTGAGCGGCGCCGCCGCGGTGCGGTAGGCGCGCTCGTCGGCCCCGCGAGCTGCTCGACGCAGACAACAAGCGACCACCGAACCGTGTGGCCCGGTGGTCGCTTGGTTGTGGTGAATCAGTCGTCGTCTCGGCTGTTCTCCTCTTCTGTGCCGAACTTGTCGTCTGCCTCGGTCTCGGCCTGCTTGCGGGCGCCGATCCAGTTCAGGCCGGACTTGTGCAGCTCGTAGGTGCGCTCCCGGATCCAGCCGGGGCGGGGATCGATGTAGTGGGCCATTCACCCTCCTCGGCGTGATTCTCGGCGACCGGTCGCGGCACCAACCTAAGCACAGGGGCCGTCCTCTTTGGGCCCCGAACTAGGCGCCTATGGCTGCGGTTCGGTTCCGTCGCCCATAAGGAACCCGTACGACAGGGGTGGAACGCCGGCCCCCGCCTCGAGATGCATGCGCGTCTCGGCGATATCGCGGAATCGTGGCTCGCAGCTGTCGCGGAGGACCGCATGGCGCGTCGCTGTTTTGCATGCTGAGCACTTCAGCGTCGTGGTGCATCGCCAGCCTTGTGGATGGCGATTGTCGTCAAAGGTCCGATTGTCGTCGTTCCTGTGGTACCCCGCGCTCGTCGTTCGCAGGTTCCCGCATTCGCAGCACAAAGCGCGTATGCGTAACGCTCGCCTCAACGCTCGCTGCTGCTCCTCTTCATCGACGAGGCGCCGTCTTTGTATATGCGGATACTCCGCCTCGCGGCCGCCGCGGGTGCGGCACACCTGGCGGGGTTCCGCGGCGCAGACCGGGCAGCGATGCGCCAGGCACTGATCAGAGGTGGGCGTAGGGTCAGACATTGTCGAATCTCCTATCGTTGGTTCGGCCATTCCCCGGGGCAGTTACAGCTGTCGCCGGGGCCTTACTTTGGTTGGTTCGGTGTTGGTAGTGCAACGGGGTGTGGACAACGAAAAAGCTGCGTCACCCGCAAGGTGACGCAGCTTCGATCGGTTGGTGGTGCGCGCGGCCGTGGGTGTGGTGGTCGGCTCACTTGGCTAGCTACCTCTCGCGTCGGTTGCTAGCTCCGCAATGCTCTGGCCCATATCTGGCCCATATCGTCTGATCTCAGTCCGAGAAACTACCTCGGAGCTGCGTCGATCGTGGTGCGCGATACTGGGATTGAACCAGTGACCTCTTCCGTGTCAGGGAAGCGCTCTCCCGCTGAGCTAATCGCGCCGGGTCTATCTCAGAGGTGGAGACGGGAATCGAACCCGTGTGCACGGCTTTGCAGGCCGTTGCCTCACCACTCGGCCACTCCACCGCAGGGTTGATGCCACTTGCACCTTCGAGCGGATGACGGGATTCGAACCCGCGACCCTCACCTTGGCAAGGTGATGCGCTACCAACTGCGCTACATCCGCGTGCTACGGACGAGATCGTCGCCCGTTGCGAAGGACGACGATAGTCCACCTGAGCGCGGCCGCACAAATCTCCGCCGGCGCAGCGTGGCATTCATAGGCCCGTGCGCGTTCTCGCCGAAAACACTGCCCGTGCTAATCTTCGACCTCGTTCGCGCAAGCGCTCGTAGGGCGCTGGTCCCGTGGCTCAGTGGAAGAGCGTCCGCTTCACACGCGGAAGGTCGCTGGTTCGATCCCAGCCGGGACCACTGGGAGAATGACGAAGTCACAGGGGCTATTTGCCTCTTGGGACGCGGGATTCATCCGCCATAACCCGCGGGTTATCCGCCGTTTATCCGCAATCCGCCGAGCCCGTCGAGCGCATCCGCCCCACGATCGAGGTCGGAGTCATAGAGGTCTGCGTAGGTGTGCGCGGTCACCATGATCGAGGCGTCCCCATTGTCACCTGCAGCAGTTTCATGTCGGCACCTGCCGATCGAGCCAACGACGCGTAGGTATGCCGGAGGTGGTGCACGCGCATGGTCGGACGCCCGAGTTCGGCGATCCTCTCCAGCCCACCGCCTGCTTCCAGTTTTCGATTCCGAGCCGGAGCCGTTCGGTGACGTGATTGCGGGTTCGCCGGCCGTGCGCCCTGGCCGGCCACCGCCCGTGGAGAAGGCCCGCGGAATCCCCGCCCGGGTCATCTACCACCAGTACCGCCACGACCGGGCCGGCGCACACTACGGGGAATCGACTGAGATCGCCAAGGCCGGGAACGCGGTGGCGGGCAAGGCCCCGGTGAAACGCAACCGGTACATCAAGCTGACCGGCGCGAACAAGTCGGTCAACCGCGATCTGGAGACCAAAGCACGCGGGCTGAAGGGCTACACCACCAACCTGACCGTTGCCAGTGCTGAGTTCGTCATCGACGCCTACCACCAGCAGTGGCGGATCGAGAAGAGCTTCCGCATGTCCACACCCGACATACGGGCCCGGCCGGTCTGCCTATCTAACGCCCCAGACTTAGAACCGATTCTCCTAACCGGTCCTTGCCTTCCGGCTGTCCGAGCAGCTGAATCGTCACTCCCGGCCCAGGGATCAGGTTGGCGTGCACTATGCCCAACAAGACAATCCGCGCGCCGACGCTCGCCTCCTACTCTGCGGGGCAGTCGTGCTGTGCGATTCGGTCGCCGGCGCGCTCAGAAAGCGTTCGCGTGTAAGCAGTTTCGCTCACTCTGCAGCAGGTCCAACCGAGGTGTGAGCCACGGCAAATGCAGGGCTGGTGGCCGACAAGCGCCTGGCCGTCCCCCCGCGGGGGTGGCCGCGCGCACTCGGTGGGCGGTTGCATTGCCCACCCGCAGTGATGCTGGCGGCACCGGTTGGCATCGCATTCGCGGAGACAGGCGTCGGCGGCGGCGTGCCGGTCACCCCTCCGATCACAGGCGGCGGCGGGGTCCCCGTCAGCCGTCCCTGCGGCGGGCTGTTTAGGCCACCCCCGGTGACGTTTAATGGACCCCTGCGGCAACTCATTCGGGTGATCCTCAACCACCCCCGGCCAGTGCTGCGAACTTCCCGCTGAGGAAACCTCCCGCGGGCGCCTACGCTTGATCGGTGCGCGACCGCGAGACGATCGACGCCGAACTGCGGCACTGGCTGTGGTTCGGCTTTCGATCCGCGAGCACAGGGTGTCAGTTCGGGTGCTGGCAGCATCGCGCACCAGCCATTTCGCAGCGCAGAGGCTTTTCGAGGTTATAGCCTCCGACCGTGCCAGATACGTGCCAGTTGGATTCCAGTCTGGGCGCGTGGTGTATCAGGAAGCTAGGTCCACACCGCCCTGGGCCTGATCGCCGTCGGGGCTTATCGGAGCCCCCAGCACGTATGGGACGTGGGGGTCGGCGCCATACGGCACGAGAGGATCGGTATTGGCGCTGGCGACGGGCGCGAGGCCAATCGCTGCACCGATCGCGGCTGCGGCCAACCACGGTGCGATGTACTTGATCGTTGTCTTCATGGTGTTCCCCGTTTGCTAAGTCGCCGTATTTGGCTATGCCCAATCATTGCGCCTCAGCAAACCGCTGTCGCCACCGCTGGCACCCGTTTGATCCTGTAGCTACCTGGAAATTCACCTTTCCAGCAAACCGGTGTCGCTCCTGCCGACACCCACGCGAACCTGCCGCTAGCTGGAATTTGCGGATCGCCCCTCGCTCTAGTGGAGTCTGAGAAAGCGCCGGCGGTGGATGGGATCTGACGGGACTCGGCGACCGGTCCCGCACGACGAGTCAGCTGCGCGACGAGACGCGATCTTGAGCGCCCCGTCACGCCGAACTGTCGGCTTGCGGTGGTAGCGCCTCCGGTCCGTAAGTGCGCAGTGCTTCGATCAGTGACCAAGCTGGCGCAGGGCCTCATGGCCGACGATGATGTATAACAGGAGTCCCCTTCAGGGAGGCCACCATGAGTTCGCTCAGCAGGGAGCTGCACGACCTAGCGCTGCGTCCCGTCATGTTCTGGTTGCCGCCCGGTGGCAGGGACAACGGTGTCTGGGCGGACACGTGGGTGATAATTGCTGATCTCGGGTCTGGTGATGTCACAACGGTTCTTGACCTACTTGCCGAGGCCGACGTCGGCGGCTACGTCGCCGTTCCGGGGGGGCAGAGGGCCCGTGCGAAAGGCCCTGTCTGCCATCGTCTGTGGGTGGATTTGATGCAGTACCACCGGGCGGAGGACGTGCTGATGCGGTTCCTGCGGACCCATCGGCTCAGCCCGTGAGCGATCTGCTGCCCAGTGCAAGAACCGCCGCGGGCCGGCTGATCCACGAGCCTGCTAAGAGTGAGAACTGATGCGGGTGGCGACTGCCCTACGAATCGTGTCTGTCGTCGTCGTCGCCAAGGCTGTGCTGATCGGCATGGTGTACTGGCAGCGCGCCGAAATACTCGGGCACCCTGTGCACATCGGAGCGGACAGTTGGGCCTGCTTGATCGCCGTCGTGGCGGTCGGTGCCTCGATAGCAGGATCGGTGTACGTCGCAGCCCGTCATTACAACGGCGACCGAACGCCCTGATAGCCGTTATCTGCTTGGGTGGCGCGCCGAGCTGCTCCCCTGCCCGGTTTCCCTCATCGGGCAAGTTGGGCCCGTACCGTCCGCAGAGGACCAATTTCCGTGTTCTGGTTAGGGTCCCGCTGACGGAATTCGTCCGACGTCGCCCAGATT
>JAOPWF010000499.1 GCA_025965815.1 Mycobacterium sp. | reverse complement strand
CGCCTACGCGATGTCGCTGGGCGAGTCGTTGTCCTCGGGACCGTTCTTCAAGGCATATCTGAGTAATCTGCTCCCCGGGCAGTTCGTGCAACCGTTCGTCGACGCCGCGTTTTCCGACCTCGGTCTCGATCCCAACGTGCTGCTGCCGTCGAATCGTGTCGATCCGCAGACCGGCCAACCCGGCACCCCCGCGCTACCGCTGCCCTACCCGCGCACCGGCCAGGGCGGCGAACCGAACCTGAACCTGCCCGATGCCATCACCGGCAACCCCGGCGATCCACGCTACCCCTACCGCGAGCCGCTGCCCGCGCCGCCACCCGGCGGACCCCCGCCGGGACCGCCGGCACCCATCCCACCAGAACTGCACGATCAGTCGCCGCCGACATCGAGCACGGTGGTGGACCTTGCGCCGGCTCAGCCTCCGGCACCGTCTACACCTGCGCCGGCCGGCCCTGCGGGAGGCGGCCAGTGATCCACACGCGCAACGCATGCACCGCGGCGATCGAGCCCGGGGACCCCATTGCCGGCACGCCCGCCGTGCCGGGGCCGTTCTTAGCGGGCGGCGCCGAGTCCAACCGACCCTCGGTGCCGTCCACCAAGAGTGCTCCCACACTGAACCCGGTTGGATGCGTCCCGGCCGATGGTGCTCAGCGATGACGATGAATACGCGTTACACGCGGATCGGGTTGGCAGCCGCGTTGGTGCTGGTGTTGATCGCTGGGATCGTGGTGGTGACGCACACGACCGCAGCGGTTGGAAAGACTTACGTCACTGCCTATTTCACCAACAGCAACGGCATCTTCCCGGGTGATGAGGTGCGGATTCTCGGTGTGCCGGTCGGCAAGATCGACAGCATCAACCCCGAGCCCACACGCGTCAAGATCAGTTTCTGGTACGACGACAAGTACCAGGCGCCCGCTGACGCCAAGGCCGTGATCCTCTCGCCGTCGCTGGTGACCTCGCGCGCTATTCAGCTGACGCCGGCCTACACCAGCGGACCAGCCATGGCCGACAACACGGTGATCCCGGTGGAGCGCACCGCCGTTCCGGTGGAGTACGACGATTTCCGTCAGCAGCTGCAGAAGCTCACCGATACGCTGCGCCCGCAGCCAGGCGGGGTCAGCACGCTGGGCGCCTTCATCAACACCGCCGCGGACAACCTGCGCGGCAACGGTGCCAGCATCCGGGACACCATCATCAAACTGTCGCAGGCCTACTCGGTGCTCGGTGATCACAGCCACGACCTGTTCAGCACCATCAAGAACCTGTCGATCCTGGTCTCCGCGCTGCAGAGCAGCGAAGACCTGATGCGGCAACTCAACGTCAACCTCGCGGCGGTGACGGGACTGTTGTCCAACGGCCCGACCCAGCTCGGCGACGCCGTCAAGAGCATCAACGACGTCGTCGGCGACGTGCAGCGCTTCGTGGCCGACAACCGGGAATCACTGGGGACCACGTCGGACAAGTTGGCGTCAGTGACGACCGCGCTGAACCAGAGCCTCGACGACATCAAACAGACCCTGCACATCGCGCCGAACACGTTCCAGAACTTCCTGAACATCTACCAACCCGCACAGGGCACCCTCAGTGGGGCGCTGGCGTTCAACAACTTCGCCAACCCGATCACGTTCCTGTGCGGGGCGATCCAGGCGGCGTCGCGGTTGGGGGCTGAGCAGTCGGCGAAGCTGTGTGTGCAGTATCTGGCGCCGATCATCAAAAACCGCCAGCTCAACTTTCCGCCGATCGGCGCGAACCCGTTCGTCGGCACGTCGGCCCGGCCGAACGAGGTCACCTACAGCGAGGACTGGTTGCGGCCCGACTACGTGCCGCCACCGAGACCCAACACCGCGTCGCCGCCGAATGCCCCCGCGCCGGGGGACCCGTCGCCGCTGGCCGCCGAAGCGCCAGCGGGAACTCCCCCGGCCGATGCACCCCTGACCGAAGCTGTGCCGGCCGGGGCGAAGTCGACCGATCCGGCCGCCGGGCTGCCCGGCCTGATGGTTCCGCCCGGAGGGGGATCATGATGCGCACGCGCTGGACGCGGGCCGCGGCCGCGGCCGGATTAGTGGTTCTCGCCATGACCGGCCTGTCCGGCTGTGGCTGGCGGGGATTGAACTCGATCCCGCTGCCGGGCACCAAGGGCAATGGTGCGGGCTCGTACACGATCCAGGCCGAGTTACCCGATGTCACCAACATCGAGCAGAACTCCCGGGTGCGGGTCGGGGATGTCACGGTCGGCAATGTCACCAAGATTGAGCGGCAGGACTGGCATGCGCTGCTCACGATGACGATCGCCGGCGACGTCCATCTGCCGGCAAATGCGACTGCCACGATCGGTCAGACCAGCCTGCTGGGGTCGCTGCATGTCGAGTTGGCGCCGCCCAAAGATGTTCCCCCCGTTGGCACGCTGCACGACGGGTCGCTGATCCCGTTGTCCTCTGGTAGGGCGTATCCGACGACGGAGAAGACGCTGGCCGCGATCTCAGTGATACTCAACGGTGCTGGGATCGGCCAGATTCAGGACATCACACAGGCGTTGAGCACTGCGTTCGCCGGCCGGGAGAGCGATCTGCGCAGTCTGATCACCCAGTTGGACCGCTACGTCAGCTATCTCAACGACCAGACCGGCGACATCATAGCCGCGTCGGACAGCCTCAACAACCTGTCCGGACAGTTCGCCGCGCAGAAGCCGGTGGTGGACAAGGCACTTCAGACCATTCCGGACGCCCTCTCGGTGCTCAAGGGCCAGCGCAACAACCTCGCTGACGCGCTGGACACGCTCGGGAAGTTCAGCGCGGTCGTCGCTGATTCGACGAATCAGACGAAGGAAAACCT
>JAOPWF010000495.1 GCA_025965815.1 Mycobacterium sp. | reverse complement strand
TGGGCGGCGGGCTGCCCGGTGCCGGCGGCGCGGGAGTCGGCGGGCTGGGCCAGCAACTCGCCGACCTCCTTAGCGGACTGCTGCCATCAGCGGACAGCACTCTGGGCGACGCACCGGGGCTCGGCGATCCGCCGAAGCCGGGCGACGACGCCCTCAAGGCGGACGAACCCGTGCCAGCCGATCAGCAACAAAAGGACAAGCCGAACGAAGACGGGCCGACCAAGGACGGCAAAGAAGTGGCCGGCGCTACCGAGACGGCAGCCGGCCCCGGCGACGAAAAGCAGGACGCCACCCTCGCCGCTACCGACGAGACCCCACCGGACGGCTGCGGGCAGCCGGCGAGCGCCGGCGCTCCGCCTGCCGACGCGGCGGCGACACCACCACCCGCGGCACCCGAGCCGATCACCGCGCCACTGCCCGGCGTCCCACCGCCACCGAACCCGCCACAGACGCCGTGTGAGATCGCGGCCGACGACTTGCCGCAGGTGGGGCAATGACACAGACCAGTGCGCGACTGGCCGCGATTCTCGCCGAGTACACGTCCGCGATGGACGGCATCCAGCGTGCGAAGGAGCCGGCACCCGACCGCGGCGATCGACCGCGCCGGGTGCTGCAGCCGGCCGATCGACAGCGATCGTGCGGCTCACCGAGAATCGCCGAACCCGCTGCCCCGCGCAGCTGGCTGAAGTGACCGGCCGGGTGACGAGTCCCCGCGTGGCGCAAGGTGTTCGGCCCGCGAGGCGGCAGCATAGCTGCATCAGCGGCCGTTGGCCACAACTAAGTTGTGTGCTTGGATCGGGCTGATCATCCGAAGGCTTGACGTGTTGACCGCCGGGGGCCGGCAACGGTCACACCCGAGAGGAACTCTCATCACCACGTCCTGGCGTTTCCCGGCGTCACTGTGGCGGCGCGGCATCGCGATCGTGGCCGTTGCGTTACTGGCGGCCGCCACAGTGATGGCGACAAGCGTGCTGGCCCTGTCGAACGCTGCCCCCGTCGAGTCGCGACTACACGTCGGTTTTCAGGGCACCATCACCGACGGCGCCTATCGGTCCGGTGAGGGCGAACACGTGATGGACTCCCTTACCGTCACAGGTGCCCGGATCAGCACCCCGGGCACCTTGGCGGTCAACGGGCCGGCCAGCGCCGTGTCGTGGGCGTTCGGGGGGGTGGGCAAGGCAGGCATCGCCCAGCGGATCCTCAGCGAGATCGTCGTCTCGCCGGAGACCCTGCAGCGTGGCGGCACACTGGTCGATCTCGCCGGGGCTGTTCGGCTCGAGGCCGTCAGTACCAACCAGGTGCGTGTCGTCACAGGCACGGTCGAGCGCGACTACCCGCTACCGGACCCGATAGTGCGCAACGGTCTGCCGGTCCACGACCTCGGCCTGCTCACCACCCTCGACGACGCCGGCACCGGCACGGTCGCCCTGGTTGCAAAGGATGGGGCGGTCGGCGAGCCGCTCGCCGTTACGGGAGCCAAGCCGTCGGGTCCCGGGGTGGTGTTCGCTGCGGGGATGACGGGGACGGTCTACGGCGTGGGTGTGTTGACCGATGCGCGCATCGGGAGCCCGCAATTGACGTCGCTGCCCTGCACCACGACCGTGCTGGATAGGGCGAGCCGGGTGCCGGTGCATGCGGACGAGTGCTCTGCGCTGATCGTGTCGAAGGCCTCGTCGCTGCGGCCGACCGACCGTCAGGTCGCCTGGCAGCAGGCAGAGCGAACGGCGTTCGTGCACTTCGGGGTGAACACGTACACCGGAGCCGAATGGGGTTCCGGTGACGAGGATCCCAACGTATTCCAGCCGACCGGCCTCGACACCGACCAGTGGGCGCGCACGCTGCGCGACAACGGCTTCCGGATCGCGATCCTCACCGTCAAGCACCACGACGGATTTGTGCTGTACCCATCGCGATACACCAGCCACGATGTCGCCTCCAGCTCCTGGCGCGGCGGCCATGGCGACGTGGTCCGGTCATTCGTTACCTCCGCCCGCCGCTACGGCCTCAAGGTGGGCTTCTACCTGTCGCCGGCGGATTCGAATCAGAACAAGGCGGGTGTCTTCGCCAACGGCTCGAAACCCACCCGGCGAACCATCCCGACGCTGGTCAACGGCGACAACCGAGTCGGGCGGGATATGCCGTCGTTCCAATTCGAGGCAACCGATAACGGTGCCTACTTCCTCAACCAGCTCTACGAGATGCTCACCCAATACGGACAGATCGACGAGGTGTGGTTCGACGGCGCGCAGGGGAACATCCCGCCGGGCAAGTTCGAAGACTACGACTTTGGCGCCTATTACTCGCTGGTGCGCAAGCTCGCGCCGAACGCCGTCATCTCGGTCATCGGCCCGGACGTGCGCTGGGTCGGCAACGAGGGCGGCCTGGCCCGCCAGGACGAATGGTCGACGATCCCATTGAGCACCTGGCTGAAGGGATCGCCGCAGCCTGAACCGTCCCCGCAGGCACCGGAACTCGGCACCAACACGGCCCTGGCATCGGCGGTTCAGGCGGGTAAGGCCACCGAACTGGCCTGGTACCCGGCGGAGGTCGACGTATCGATCCGGCCGGGCTGGTTCTATCACCCCGACCAGTCGCCGAAGTCCGTGGCAGAACTTATGGACATCTACAACGAGTCGGTCGGCCGCAACTCGGTCCTGCTGCTCAACGTGCCGCCCGACCAGAGCGGTCGACTACCTGCCTCGGACGTCGCGCGGCTGGCCGAGTGGAACGCGGCGCAGCGTCAGGCGATGCCCGCCGACCTCGCCCTGGGCCGGCAGGCATCAGTGGGAGACGGGGACGCCGCGGCCGTGGTCGACGGTGACTGCGAACGTCCGTCGCGGTGCCCGGCGACGGTACCGGGGCTGTGGAGATCGGTCTGGGCGCTCCAACCTCCATTGACCGCATCGCGGTATCGGAGGACATCGCCGACCGCGGGCAACAGATCGAATCCTTCGTCGTCGACGCGCGGGTGGACGGTCAGTGGCAGCAGGTCGCTACCGGCGGCGCGGTCGGGTTCCGCCGGATCCTCGCCCTGCCTGCCGTCTGGACCGACGGGGTGCGGATCCGCGTGACGACTGCGCGATCGCAGGTCCGGCTCTCCGCGGTGTCGCTGTACGCGGCCAGCCCGGAACCGGTACCCGCGCAGAGCGACTACTACCTCGACTGCTCGGCGGAAGTCCCGGGGCCGGGCACAGACTCCGCCCCGATGCGAAGCCTCGGTCAGCTACGTGACGTCAACCTGCCTGAGGGCTCGACGGTACACGTCAAGAGCGGCACCACCTGCGCCGAGCCGCTGGAACTGTGGGGCTACGGCACGGCCGCGGCGCCGGCCCGCCTGGTCGCCTGGGGCGACGGGGCTGAGCCGGTCATCGCCGCACCCGGCAACACCAAGGCTCGCACGGCACTCGAATGTCAGGGTTGGGTCGTTGACGGTGTGTCGGTGCTGGACACCGTGTCCGGGCGGCCTTAGGCGATCGCCAATCTGTACTGCGTGGAGCAGTCCTACAGCACTGGAACCGTACTCACCGTCGACGGCGGAACCGGGCCGGCCTGAATCAGGGCAGCAGTTCCAGCAGTTCTTCGACATAGCGCAGATACTCGCTGGGATCGGTGGCCAGCGGGCTCACCAGCAGGGTCGTCACCCCGGCCTCGGCGAAGGCGGCGACCCGTTCCCTGACGAAACCCCGGGGGCCGACCAACGACACATTGCGCACCAATTCGTCGGGCACGGCATCGGTCGCATCGGTCTTCTTGCCGGTCAGGTAAAGCTCCTGAATGCGGTCCGCCGCGTCGCCGAAGCCGTACCGGGTCGCCAGATTGTGGTAGAAATTCCGGCCCTTGGCGCCCATGCCACCGAGATAGAGGGCAAGGTGCGGTTTCGCCCAGGCCAGCCGGTCCTCGACATCGTCGCCGATGGCCAGCGACGGGCTGGCCATCACGTCCAGCGGGCCAAGGGTGGGATCGCGTCTGGACAGACCCGCCCGCAGCGACTCGCCCCAGACGGACTTCATCTTCTCGGGGTAGACGAACACCGGTTGCCAGCCCTCGGCGATCTCGGCGGTTTGTTCGACATTCTTCGGCCCCAGTGCGGCGATCGTGATCGGAATACGTTCCCGGACAGGACGATTGATGATATGCAGGGGCTTGCCCAGGCCGGTCCCGCGGTCCGGCGGTAGCGGAATCTGGTAGTACTTGCCGTCGTAGCGGACACGTTCGCGGCGCCATACCTGTCGGCAGATCTCCACGACCTCACGGGTGCGGCCGAGCGGCGCGTCGAATTCGACGCCGTGGAAGCCCTCGATGACCTGCGGTCCGGATGTGCCGATCCCGAGCCGGAAGCGGCCGTTGGACACGAAGTCCAGACCCGCCGCCGTCATGGCCAGCAGCGACGGGGTGCGGGTGTAGATCGGAACAACGCCGGAACCCAGCTCGATCGTCGAGGTCTTCGCCGCCAGATAGCCGAGCTGGCTCACCGCGTCGTACGAGTACGCCTCGGGCAATAGTGCGAGGTCGACGCCCGCCTTCTCCAGGTTCGCGACTTGGTCGACGGCCTCGGTGAAACCGCCGGCGTAGTCGATGAAGATTCCGGTGCGCATGGTCGATTGATACCACTCTTTGATGCCGAGGCGGTTCGTGGTGGTCGACTGCGCAGACCCACGACGGCAACGTGTTCCGCGTCAGCAGTACGTCGACGCTCTCGGGCTGGGACTAGCCCGGCTACGGCTTCAGCAGCGCGACGATCTTGTCCTCCACCTTGGCCGGCTCCTCCGCAGGATCGGCCGGCTCGGTCTTGGGTAGCTGGGCTTCCGGGTCCGCGAAGTCGCGGTAGGTCTTGTCGCCAGTCAGCTGATACAGCAGATATCCCGCGACGAGGGCGCGCACAGTCTTCTGGGTGGTGCGGTCGGCGCCCGGCAGCCCGACCACCCTCGCCAGCCGGCGTCCCTCGATCAAACCGCCGGCGTGGGCATCACTGACGGTGCGCAGCACCGCGCCGTCCCACGCCCTGGCGAGCGTGACCGCGTTCGATCGCAGCGTCATCGGGTCGCCCGGCGCGGTGAGCACCAGGCCCGGTATTTTCAGCGTCCTCGCCGGCTCCTCGGCCGGCGGCGTGGTGACCGCGGGAAAGACAGCGACGGCGGTCTTGATCTTGGCGCCCATGCCGGCCGCTGCGAACACCGCGGCCGAACCGCCGAAACCGTGCCCGGCCAGCCCCAGCTTGGTCGGATGGACGCTGATCTTGCCGGAGCCCAGCCGCACGCCCGAGATGATGTCCAGGGTGGTGCCCAGGTCGAACGCCATGTTCAGCACCGACGGCGCCAGCCCCTTCTCGGTGTCGGGCGCCGCGGCGACAATGCCCCACGAGGCCAGATGCTCCAGGGTTCCGGAGTAACGGAACGCACCTGTGAGCCAGTCGTGGCCGAACGCGACACCGGGCAGGTTCAGACCCGATTCGGGGGTGTACACGATGCCCGGCAGGCCGGCAAAAGCCAGGTCACCGCGCAGAACGCGGTGCGGGCCGCGTCGGGTCAGCGCTGCGAAGAGCTTCTTCGTGCTGGCCACCACACGACCGTAGCTCACGGGCCCGGGTGCGGTGCCTGCACTATCCTGAATCGCTATGTGTGGAATCGTCGGCTACGTCGGGCAGCGTGACGCCCGCGATGTCGTGGTCGACGCACTGCGCCGGATGGAGTACCGCGGCTACGACTCCTCGGGCGTCGCGCTGCTGGACGGCCACGGCGGGCTGACCGTACGCAGGCGCGCCGGCCGGCTGGCCAACCTCGAGGCCGCCCTGCAGGAGGCCGACCCGGTCACTCTTTCCGGCCACGCCGGACTGGGCCACACCCGCTGGGCCACCCACGGCAGGCCGACCGACCGCAATGCCCATCCGCATCGTGACGCCGCCGGAAAGATCGCGGTGGTGCACAACGGGATCATCGAGAACTTCGCGGCGCTGCGGCACGAACTGGAACTGACCGGTGTGGAGTTCTCCAGCGACACCGACACCGAGGTTGCCGTCCATCTGGTGGCCTGGCAGTACCACCACGGTCCCACCGCGGGCGACTTCGTCGCATCCGTGATGGCTGTCCTACCGCGCCTGGAAGGGCACTTCACGCTGGTCTTCGCCAATGCCGACGATCCGGACAGGATCGTCGCGGCGCGCCGGTCCACTCCGCTGGTCGTCGGGGTGGGCGACGGCGAGATGTTCATCGGATCCGACGTGGCGGCGTTCATCGAATACACCCGCGACGCGGTGGAACTCGGCCAAGACCAGGCAGTGGTAATCACCGCCGACGCGTACAAGATCTTCGACTTCCACGGCAACCCGGATGACGCGAGTGCCCGGCGTTTTCATATCGACTGGGACCTGTCCGCCGCGGAAAAGGGCGGCTACGAGTACTTCATGCTCAAGGAGATCGCCGAGCAGCCCGCCGCCGTCGCCGACACCCTGCTCGGGCACTTCGTCGACGGCCGCATCGTCCTCGACGAGCAGCGGCTGAGTGACCAGGAGCTGCGCGAGATCGACAAGGTCTTCGTGGTGGCCTGTGGCACGGCCTACCACTCCGGCCTGCTCGCCAAGTACGCCATCGAGCACTGGACCCGGCTGCCTGTGGAAGTGGAGCTCGCGAGTGAATTTCGGTACCGGGACCCCGTTCTGGACCGCAGCACACTCGTCGTCGCGATTTCCCAGTCCGGCGAGACCGCCGACACCCTCGAAGCGGTGCGCCACGCCAAGGAGCAGAAGGCCAAGGTGCTGGCGATCTGCAACACCAACGGCTCCCAGATCCCGCGCGAGTGCGACGCGGTGCTCTACACCCGTGCCGGCCCGGAGATCGGAGTAGCGTCCACCAAGACGTTCCTGGCCCAGATCGCCGCGAACTACCTGGTCGGCCTGGCGCTCGCACAGGCCCGCGGCACCAAGTACCCCGACGAAGTCGAACGCGAGTACAACGAGCTGGAGGCCATGCCGGATCTGGTCGCCCGGGTGCTGACGTGCATGGAACCCGTCACCGAGCTGGCCCGGAAGTTCGCGAAATCCTCGACCGTGCTGTTCCTCGGCCGCCACGTCGGCTACCCGGTGGCACTTGAGGGTGCGCTCAAGCTCAAGGAACTGGCCTACATGCACGCCGAAGGGTTCGCTGCCGGCGAGCTCAAGCACGGCCCGATCGCCCTGATCGACGACGACCTTCCGGTCATCATCGTGATGCCCTCGCCCAAAGGCGCGGCGATGCTGCACTCCAAGATGCTGTCCAACATCCGCGAGATCCAGGCCCGCGGCGCGCTCACCATTGTCATCGCCGAGGAAGGGGACGACACCGTGCGGCCCTACGCCGACCACCTGATCGAAATCCCCGTGGTGTCAACGCTTTACCAGCCGTTGCTGTCGACCATTCCGTTGCAGGTGTTCGCCGCAGGAGTGGCGCAGGCCCGCGGCTACGACGTCGACAAGCCGCGCAACCTGGCCAAGTCCGTCACCGTCGAGTAGCCGCGGGTCGCGACCTTGGACGATCTCGCGGTACCGCAAACCCGAATCGCTCCCCGGTTCAGCCGCGCGAAGATCGGTCACTACGTCAGCACGGACGCGTTCGCGCACTTCCTCGCCGCCTACCGGTCGGGCCGCGTAACTCACGGTGCTGGATCCCGTCCTGACCTTCGCGCGGCTTCCCGCTAGGACGATCGTCGCCGTTGCACTGGGCCTGGTGTTGCCGGGAGTGCCGTCAACACTGCGGCGCCGGGTGCTGAGCTGGATCGCCGGCGGTGCTCCCGTCGACGACTCGCAGCCCGAGGCCGCGCTGATATCCGCGGAGCCAACGACTTCGTCCTCCGGTCGCCGGCGCCGAAGCCGGTCACCGACGACCAGCTGCGTTCACTCGACATCCCGGTGCTGGCCGTCATCGCCGGGCCCAGCGTCATGCTGGACTCCACCCGCGCGGCGGCGCGGGCACGTAACCTATTGCCGCGCGGGCAAGTCGAGCTGTGGCGACAGGCCTCGCACTCGATCAACGGCGAATACCCGACCGAAATGGCCGAGCGCGCGCACCGATTCTGGGATGAGGTAGACGACAGCTGATGCGGCACTACTACACCGCGGACGCGATACGTGAGGCCGAGGCACCGTTGCTGGCCAGCCTGCCCGACGGAGTTCTGATGAAGCGCGCGGCGTACGGACTCGCCACGGCTATCGCCCGAGAACTGCGCGCGCGCACCGGCGGCCTGGCCGGTCGGCGGGTCTGCGCCGTCATCGGTTCCGGGGACAACGGCGGCGACGCGTTGTGGGCGTCGACCTTCCTGCGCCGCCGCGGGGTGGCGGCCGCCGCGATACTGCTGAACCCGGAACGCACCCACGCCAAGGCGCTCGCGGCGTTCACCCGCGCCGGCGGCCGGGTGGTGGAAAGCGTTCCGGCGGCAACGGATCTGGTGATCGACGGTGTCGTCGGCATCTCCGGCTCCGGGCCGCTTCGGCCGGCCGCGGCCGACGTGTTCGCCGCCGTCGAGGCCGCCAACATCCCGGTGGTGGCCGTGGACATCCCCAGCGGTGTCGATGTGATGACCGGCGCGGCGAGCGGACCCGCGGTGCATCCCCAGCTCACCGTGACGTTCGGCGGCCTGAAACCCGTGCACGCGTTGGGCGACTGCGGCCGCGTCGAACTCGTCGACATCGGACTCGATCTGCCGCCAAGCGACATCCGCGGTTTCGACGCCGACGATGTCGCGGCGCGCTGGCCGACGCCGGGGCCGAAGGACGACAAGTACACGCAAGGGGTCACCGGCGTGCTGGCGGGTTCGTCGACCTACCCCGGTGCCGCGATTCTGTGTACGGGCGCCGCGGTCGCCGCGACATCCGGCATGGTCCGCTACGCCGGCAGCGCCGCCAACGAGGTTGTGTCGCACTGGCCGGAAGTGGTTGCCGCGCCCACCGCCGGAGCTGCCGGACGGGTGCAGGCGTGGGCTGTCGGTCCGGGTCTGGGCACCGACGACACCGGCGCCGCAGCGTTGTGGTTCGCGCTCGGGACCGATCTGCCCGTCATCGTCGACGCTGACGGGCTGACCATCCTGGCGGCGCAACCCGATCTCGTCGCGTCCCGGTCGGCACCGACGGTCCTCACCCCGCACGCCGGAGAATTCGCCCGGCTGGCCGGGTCGCCGCCGGGTGACGACCGCATCCGGGCCGCCCGCCGCCTGGCTGACCAGTTCGGCACCACCGTGCTGCTCAAAGGCAATGTCAGCGTCATCGCCGACCCGGGCGGACGCATCTACCTGAACCCGGCCGGGCAATCATGGGCCGCCACCGCCGGATCGGGCGACGTCCTGTCCGGGATGATCGGGGCGCTGCTCGCCGCCGGACTGCCCGCCGGTGAAGCCGCCGCCGCGGCGGCGTTCGTCCACGCCCGCGCCGCGAACCTGTCCGCCGCCGACCCAGGACCGAGTCCGGCCCCGACGTCGGCATCGCGCATCCTCGCCCACGTCCGGACCGCCATCGCCGCCCTGTCACGAAAGGACTCGTCATGCACCGCATATCCCACGCACCACTGATCCAGCCGGCCTACACCGGCAGGCTGTTCACCAAACCGGTCCCCTCGCTGAGGTTGCCGGACGAATGTTTGGATCCGCAGGCCGCCTATCAATTCGTCAGCGACGAGTTGATGCTCGACGGTAACGCACGGCTGAACCTGGCAACGTTCGTCACCACCTGGATGGATCCCCAGGCCGAGAAGCTCATGGCTCAGACCTTCGACAAGAACATGATCGACAAGGACGAGTACCCGGCCACCGCCGCGATCGAGTCGCGGTGCGTCTCGATCGTCGCCGACCTGTTCCACGCCGAGGGGCTCCGCGACGACGACCCCGCCAGCGCGACCGGCGTGTCCACCATCGGATCCAGCGAGGCGGTGATGCTCGGCGGCCTGGCGCTGAAATGGCGGTGGAAACAACGGGTGGGCGATGGCTGGAAGGGCCGCACGCCCAACCTCGTGCTGGGGTCGAACGTGCAAGTGGTCTGGGAGAAGTTCTGCCGGTACTTCGAGGTTGAGCCGCGCTACCTGCCGATGGCCGAGGGCCGCTACGTGATCACACCTGAGCAGGTGGTGGCTGCCGTGGACGAAGACACCATCGGCGTGGTTGCGATCCTGGGCACTACGTACACCGGTGAATACGAACCCATTGCGGAGATCTGCGCCGCGCTGGACAAGTTGGCCGCCGACGGCGGCGTCGATGTCCCGGTGCACGTCGATGCGGCCAGCGGCGGCTTCGTGGCGCCGTTTCTCGACCCCGATCTGAAGTGGGACTTCCGGCTGCCCCGGGTGGCCTCGATCAATGTCAGCGGTCACAAGTACGGGCTGGTGTATCCCGGCATCGGGTTCGTGGTATGGCGCAACAAGGAAGGCCTGCCCGAAGAGCTGGTCTTCCGGGTGAATTACCTCGGCGGGGACATGCCGACGTTCACGCTGAACTTCTCCCGGCCGGGCAGCCAGGTCGTCGGCCAGTACTACAACTTCCTGCGGCTGGGCCGGGCCGGATACACCCAAGTGATGCACAGCCTGCGATCGACGGCCCGCTGGCTCGGCGACCAGTTGGCCGCCAGCAAGCGTTTCGAGCTGATTTCCGACGGTTCGACGATTCCGGTGGTCACGTTCAAGCTTGCCGGTGACCCTGGGTTCACCGAGTTCGACCTGTCCCACGCGCTGCGGGCCTACGGTTGGCAGGTGCCCGCCTATACGATGCCGGCCGACGCCGAACACGTGTCCGTACTGCGGGTCGTGGTCAGGGAAGGATTGTCGGCCGATATGGCCCGGTCGGTGCGCGACGACACGAGGTCGGCACTGGCCACCCTCGACCAACTCAAGCCTGGCGGCCACTTCAACCCTGTGAAGCCGTTCAGCCACTAGTGCGCCTCGGCGGAGCGCCGAACGCCCGTTCTGGGACAATCGGGGGCGGTGACATGACTATGCAGACAACTCCGTTTACATCAACGTCGAACGCCACCGCTGAGGCGGTGGTGGACCTCGGCGCTATCGCGCACAACATCGGCGTCCTGCGCGAACACGCGGGTTCGGCCCAGGTGATGGCCGTCGTCAAGGCCGACGGCTACGGGCACGGCGCCACTGCGGTGGGTCGGGCCGCCCTGGAAGCCGGCGCCGCACAGCTCGGTGTGGCGACCATCGACGAGGCGCTGGCGGTGCGACGCGACGGCATCACCGCGCCGGTGCTGGCCTGGCTGCACCGGCCCGGCACCGATTTCGCGCCCGCACTGCGGGCCGATGTCCAGGTCGCGCTGTCCTCGGTCCGCCAGCTTCACGAACTGCTCGACGCGGTCGAGCGCACCGGGGTGACCGGGAACGTCACCGTCAAGGTGGACACCGGGTTGAACCGCAACGGCGTGAGCGCGGCGGAATACCCGGCCATGCTCACCGCATTGCGCCGCGCGCAGGCCGACGACGCGATCCGGCTGCGCGGCTTGATGTCGCACCTCGCCTTCGGCGACGATCCCGCCAATCCCACCAACGACCTTCAGGCGCAACGCTTTACCGACATGCTGTCGCAGGCACGAGGTCAGGGTGTGCGCTTCGAGATGGCGCACCTGTGCAACTCGCCGGCGGCGATGACCCGCCCCGATCTGACCTACGACATGGTCCGGCCCGGCATCGCCGTCTACGGGCTCAGCCCCATCCCGGAGCGGGGTGACATGGGTCTGATTCCGGCGATGACACTGAGATGCGCTGTGGCAATGGTGAAGTCGGTGAGCGCAGGGGAAGGGGTGTCCTACGGACACACCTGGGTGGCCGACCGGGACACCACTGTGGCGCTGATGCCGATCGGCTACGCGGACGGCGTGTTCCGCGGCCTGAGCGGACGGATCGACGTGCTGATCAACGGCAGGCGGCGGCGCAGCGTCGGCCGCATCTGCATGGATCAGTTCGTCGTGGATCTCGGGCCGGGCGAGGTCGATGTCGCCGACGGTGACGAGGCGATCCTGTTCGGGCCCGGCACATCCGGCGAACCCACCGCGCAGGACTGGGCGGACCTGCTGGGCACCATCCACTATGAGGTGGTCACCAGCCCGCGTGGACGGGTCACCCGCACCTACCGTGAGGCCGGCCGGGTTGAGCAGTAACAACGCCGACGAGCCGCTGGTCCGCAAGGCGAAGGCCAATGCCGGCTGGCTGGCGGGAGCGGCCGGCCTGGCCGCGGTGGGCACGGTCGCGGGTGTCTCCGCCGCCCGATCGATCGGCCAGCGCAAGAGCACCGAAGACCCCTATGACGGTGAGGATTTCGAGCTGCTCGACTTCGACCGCGGCTGCGTGGTGACCACCCCCGACGGGGTGGACCTGGCGGTGCGCGAGGTCGGGCCGGCGAACGCGCCGCTGACGGTGGTATTCTCGCACGGTTTCTGCCTGCGGATGGGTGCGTTCTACTTCCAGCGGGCGCGGCTGGCCGAGCAGTGGGGCCCGCAGGTCCGGATGGTGTTCTACGACCTGCGCGGGCACGGCCAGTCCGGTGAGGCGCCGCCCGAGTCGTACACGGTCTCCCAGCTCGGCAAGGATCTGGAAACGGTGCTGGCGGTGATGGCGCCGCGCGGCCCGGTGGTGCTGGTCGGGCACTCGATGGGTGGCATGACCGTGCTGTCGCACGCCGGGCAGTTCCCGCAGCGATATCCGACGCGCATCGTCGGGGCGGCACTGATCGCGTCTGCCGCCGAAGGGGTGTCGCGGTCGCCGCTGGGGGAGGTTCTGCAGAACCCGGCGCTGGAGGCGGCCCGGTTCGTCGTCCGGCATGCACCGAAGACCGTGCACCGCGGCCGGGGCGCAGCGCGTTCGGTGCTGAGCCCGATTCTGCGGGCCGCCTCCTACGGCGACGAGAAGATCAGCCCGACCGTGGTGGCGTTCTCCGAGAAGATGATGCACGACACCCCGGTGGCCACCCTGGTGGAGTTTCTGCACGCGCTGGAAGTGCACGACGAGTCTGAGGCCCTGCCGATCCTGGCCAAGGTGCCCACCTTGATCGCGTGCGGGGATCACGACCTGCTCACGCCGAAGGAGAACTCCGAGGAGATGGCGGCCGCGCTGCCGAAGTCGGAGCTCATCGTCGTCCCCGGCGCGGGGCACCTGGTGCAGCTCGAGCAGCCCGACGCCATCGACGACGCGCTGGTCCGCCTCGTCGAGCGGGCCACCCCGTCCAAGCTCGTCGCCATGACGCGACGGCTGCGCGAACGGGCCCGGCCCGGTGGCTGACTCCGATCAGAGTTCGCTCACCGAACGCTCGCAAGAACACCGGCCCGGTACCGCGACGTTGCCGACCGCGCAGGACACCCTGGCGCTCGGCGCCCGGTTCGGCGGCGAGCTCCGTGCCGGCGACGTCGTCGTGCTGTCGGGGCCGCTGGGAGCCGGAAAGACGGTGTTGGCCAAGGGGATCGCCGAGGGTATGGATGTCGACGGGCCGGTGACGTCGCCGACGTTCGTGCTGGCCCGAGTGCACCCGGCGCGCAGGCCCGGCGCTCCGGCGATGGTGCACGTCGACGTGTACCGGTTGCTCGACCACTCCGGCGCCGACCTGCTCGGCGAGCTGGACTCGCTGGACCTGGACACCGATCTCGACGA
>JAOPWF010000451.1 GCA_025965815.1 Mycobacterium sp. | reverse complement strand
ACTCTGGACGATTGTGATGCCCATCATATACAGTCGTGAGACACACCGTCAGAAATTGAGACTTCTAGTCAGATATTGAGACGTTCTGTCAGAGCAGCCACTCACAGGAGCCACCGTGCCTCTTCAGGATCACCACCAGATCGTGTCGGTCGACGACCATCTCGTCGAGCATCCCCGCGTTTGGCAGGACCGCCTGCCGCAGAATCTGCGCGAACAGGGGCCGCGCATCATCGAGCAGGACGGCAAGCACCTGTGGACCTATGACGGCCAGATCTTCCCGACGATTGGCCTGAACGCGGTCGCCGGCAAGCCACCGGAAGAGTGGGGCATGGATCCGGTCCGCTACGAGGACATGATCCCGGGCTGCTACGACCCGGTGGCACGGATCGCCGACATGGACCTCGACGGGGTGCAGGCCGCCCTGTGTTTCCCGTCATTCCCCGGTTTCGGCGGTGGCACCTTCATCCGCGCGCAGGACAAAGAACTCGCGCTGCTGTGCGTGAAAGCCTGGAACGACTTCTACATCGACGAGTGGTGCGCGACGGCGCCCGACCGTTACGTGCCGCTTGCCATCCTTCCGGTCTGGGACATCGACGCGACCGTCGCCGAGGCGGAGCGCGTCGCCGCGAAGGGCGCCAGGACCGTGTCGTTCCCGGACAGCCCGGTGCCGCTGGGGCTGCCGTCGTTTCACTCCGATCACTGGGACGGGCTGTGGCAGGTGTGCTCCGACGCGAACATGCCAGTCTCCCTGCACTTCGGTTCCGGCTCTTACGTTCCGGGCTTCTCGTTCTCGTCGATGAAGCCGGTTCCCGGCGAGATGGTGATGCCGGACGCGCCGTTCGCCGTCGCGATCACACTGTTCTCGTCGAATCTGATGTGGACCACGGTCGACCTGCTGTTCTCCGGAAAGTTGCAGAAGTTTCCGAATCTGCAGATCTCGCTCGCCGAGGGCGGCATCGGCTGGGTGCCCTACATCCTGGAACGTAGCGACTACGTGTGGGAGCGGCACCGCTACTACCAGCCCATCGACTTCGATGCGCGGCCGTCGGAGTTGTTCCGCAAGCACTTCTGGGGCTGCTTCATCGACGACGAGCACGGTCTGGCGAACCGGCATTCGGTCGGGATCGATCGGATCACGCTGGAGATCGACTTCCCGCACTCGGACTCCAACTGGCCGAACTCCCGCAAGCGCGCCGCCGAGGTGCTGGCCGACATTCCAGACGACGAGTGCTCGCTGATCGTCGAGGAGAATGCGCGGCGGATGCTCAACTACCCGCGGGTGCCGGCGCTGGTTCGCGGCTAGCCGCCGAAATCGCTCAGACGGCGACCAAATCGTCGGCGTGGACTGCCGGCCGGCGCATTTCGGCCGGCAGTTCGGTCGTCGAGCGGCCCATCATGGTGGACAGTTCGGCCGCATCGTAGGCCACCACACCCCGCGCGACCATCGTGGCGTCCGGGGCCCGCAGTTCGACGACGTCGCCGCCGAAGAACCTCCCCGCGAGCCCGGTGATGCCGGCGGGAAGCAGCGACCGTCGTTGCCGGACCACCGCTCGTACCGCACCGTCGTCCAACGTCAGCGAGCCCGCGGACTCCGCAGCGTAACGCACCCAGAACCGGCGCGCCGACATCCGAACCGGGCGCGGCGCGAACACCGTGCCGACCGACGCGTCGGCCAGCGCGGTCGCCGCATCGGAGGCGGCGGCGAGCAGCACCGGCACCCCGGCGTCGGACGCCAGCAGCGCCGAGGACAGTTTCGATGCCATCCCACCGGTGCCGAGAGTGCTCCCACGACCCGCCACCACGCCGTCCAGGTCGGCCGGACCTGCCACCTCGGAGATGAACTGCGCGTTACCCTTTCGCGGGTCGGAGTCGTAGAGGCCGTCGATGTCACTGAGCAGCACCAGCGCGTCGGCGCCGACGAGATGGGCTACCAGCGCCGAGAGCCGGTCGTTGTCGCCGAAGCGGATCTCGTTGGTCGCCACCGTGTCGTTCTCGTTGACGATCGCCACCGCCCGCAGGGCGCGCAACCGGTCCAGCGTGCGCTGGGCATTGGTGTGTTGCACCCGCATCGAGATGTCGTGCGCGGTCAGCAGCACCTGACCGACGGTCCGGTTGTAGCGACCGAACGCCGCGCTCCACGCGTTCACCAGCGCCACCTGCCCCACGCTGGCCGCGGCCTGCTTGGTGGCCAGATCGGCGGGGCGACGGGTCAATCCGAGCGGCTCGATGCCCGCGGCGATGGCGCCCGAGGAGACGATGACGACGTCGGAGCCGGCCTTCATCCGCGCCTGGATGGCATCGGCCAGTTCGGCCAGCCGGCTGGTGTCGAACACCCCGGTCGGGGTGGTCAGCGCGGTGGTGCCGATCTTGACGACGACGCTGCGTGCGGTCCGGATGGCTTCCCGATGTGCGCTGGTCACGATCCCTCGTCGTGCTCGCGGCGCTGCTTGCGGGCAGCCTTTCGCTCGTCGGCTCCCACCCGGTCGTTGTGTTCCACCCGCATATCGGTGCCGCGGCCGGACAACGTGACGTCGACGCCGGCCGGGGTCTGCGGCTCCCAGTCGAACGTCATGTCGCCGATGGTCACCGCACAGCCCGCACGCGCGCCGA
>JAOPWF010000446.1 GCA_025965815.1 Mycobacterium sp. | reverse complement strand
TGGCCTCCGCGGCCACGGCGATCCGTGCACCGAACTTGTCGGCCTGCAGCACGGCCCGCTCGGCCAGTTCCGCACCCGAGATTCCGGCCGGGAACCCAAGGTAGTTCTCGATCCTCGACGACGTCCCGGCCTGACCGCCGGTCGCCATTCGCTCCAACGCATCGGTGGACAAACCGTCCGCCGAGCCGTACACGGCCGCGGCCAGTCCGGCCGGGCCGGCGCCGACCACGACGACATCGGCTTCGTCCTGGATCACGTCGGGTACGGGCAACCCGACCACGCGGGCAAGCTCGGTGTTCGACGGGTTGCGCAGCACCTTTCCGCCCCAGATCACCACTGGCGTGTCTTCCGGGCGTATGCCGAAACGACGCAGCAGCCGCTCAGCATTCGGGTCGCGCTCGAGGTCGAGCCATCGGTGCGGAAGCCTGTTGCGCGCGGCGAACTCTCGCAGCCGGACGGTGTCAGGCGAATAGCACGAACCGATGATCCGAAATCCGGACTCGTCGCCAATGAGCAGATTGCGCCGTATCAGGTACGCGCACAGGATCATGTCGCTGAGCACCTTGTCCTGCCCAACAAGGGACCGCACGTGCTGCGCTGGTACGACCACTACTTCGCCGTCCTCGATCACTTCGGCGGAGAAGAATGCGGCCTGACCTTCCAGCATGCCGAGCTCACCGAGGAACCGGCCCGGGCCGTGCACCCTGATGATCCGCTGTGTGCCATCGTCTTCGGTGGTCACGACCGCGACCTTCCCGGACAGAATGACGAAGAATTCGTCGCAGGGTTCGCCTTCGCGGATCAGCGTTTCGCCGACTCGCACCGGGCGCCGGGTACCGCCCCGCTCCAGGGTCGCGATCTGGCCCTCGTTCAGTCGCGGGTAGGCGCCGTAGATGTCCGGGGTTTCCTCCAACGCCGCCGTCGGCGCTGCCTCGGTGCTCGACGGCGCCTCGGCCGTCGGAGCCTCAGACATATGTCTGGTGGACGTAGCACCACCGCCACGTTTCGCCGGGTTCGAACGACTCCACGATCGGGTGGCCGATCGTATAGGCGTGCGCCCTGGCGTGCCGCATCGGTGACGAGTCGCAGCAGGCAACGTGTCCGCACGTCAGACACAGCCGAAGGTGTACCCATGGCGTCCCTTGTCGGAGGCATTCCTCACAGCCGTCGGGCGTTCGGGGGCTCACCTGGCGGATCGCCGCCACGTGTGGATCGGTGAAGACCGAAGTCATGGCTGTACCTCCTGAGCCTTTCTGTTCTTCAACGCGTTTTCGAGCCACGTACGCAGCGCTGCGACCGGTGCCGCGCCCGCCTGCCGTGACAGCACTTCGCCATGGTCGAAGACCATGAGCGTCGGAACCGCCTGCACGCTGAAACGTTGAGCGATCCGAGGGGCGGAATCCACGTCGATCTTGACCAGTTTCAGCTCGCCGGCCCGTTCGGTGGCCAGCTGCTCCAGTGCCGGGCTGACCATGCGGCAAGGTCCGCACCAGGTGGCCCACAGATCGACGAGTACCGGGATCGACGACTTCTCCACGACTTCGGCGAAATCGTCGTCGCCTGCCACCGCGATCCACGGCAGTGGGTTGTGACAGTTGCCGCAGCGGGGTTTTCCGTCGGCCGCTGCCGGCACCCGGTTGAGCTTCCCGCAGTGCGGGCATTTCACGGTGGTGACAGTCATGGCCGACTCCGACTCCGACTTCACGCCGCGGCTTGGACGGGTGCGGAGTAGGAGACGGTCAACTCGCCCACCTCAAAGGTGACCCGGATTTTGCCGCCCGCCCCGATGTCGCCGCGCAGCAGCGCGCGGCCTATCCTCGTCTCCACCTCATGAGCGATGTAGCGGCGCAACGGACGTGCGCCGTACACCGGGTCGTAGCCGTGCTCGGCGATCAGCCGGCGAGCCTCCGGCGTGACCTCGAGTTCAATCTGCCTCTCCGCCAGCCTGTTCCGAAGCTCATCCAGTTGCAGCTCGACGATCCGCTCGATCTGCGTCAGTGACAGCGGGGTGAACAACACGATGTCGTCGACGCGGTTGAGGAACTCGGGCCGGAAGTGGGAACGCAACTCCGCCATCACCCGTTCCCGGGCGTCGGGCTTGATCTCACCGTCCGGCGTGACGCCGTCGAACAGGTAGTGCGAGCCGATATTGGACGTCATGATGACGACCGTGTTGCGGAAGTCGACCTGGCGTCCTTGTGCGTCGGTGAGCCGGCCGTCGTCGAGCACCTGCAGCAGGGTGTTGAAGACGTCGCCATGCGCCTTTTCGATTTCGTCGAACAGCACCACCGACTAGGGCTTGCGCCGCACCGCTTCGGTGAGCTGGCCACCCTCGTCGTAGCCGACGTATCCCGGTGGCGCACCGACCAACCGGCTCACGGTATGCCGCTCCTGGTACTCACTCATATCGAGGCGCACCATGTTGTCCTCGCTGTCGAACAGCGCCGCGGCCAACGTCTTCGCGAGTTCGGTTTTCCCGACACCGGTGGGACCGAGGAAGATGAACGAGCCGATGGGGCGCCGCGGATCGCGGATTCCGGACCGGGCCCGGATCACCGCGTCGGCGACCACTTGGACGGCCTCGTCCTGGCCGATCACCCTTTGGTGCAGGATCTCGTCGAGCCGCAACAGCTTTTCGCGTTCACCCTCCTGCAGCCGAGCGACCGGAATTCCGGTCCAGGCGGCCACGATTTCGGCGATCTCGTCCTCGGTTACCACCTCGCGGAGCAGCGGCTTATCGCCCTGTTTGGCTCTCAGCTGTTCCTCGGCCGCCTGCAGCTTGCGTTCGACTTCTCGCATTTGGCCATAACGCAATTCGGCGGCGCGATTGAGGTCGTAGCTGCGCTCGGCCTCCTCCGCCTCGTGCCGAAGTTGCTCGAGATGTTCGCGCAGTTCCTGTACCCGCTTGATGGCCTGCCGTTCGGCGTCCCATTGCGCGTGCATGGCATCGGCCTCCGCCCGCAGATCGGCGAGTTCCCTGCGGAGTTCGTCCAGCCGGGCCTTGCTTGCCGGGTCGGTCTCCTTGGCCAGCGCCGCCTCCTCGATCTCCAGCCGGGTGACCCGCCGGGTTATCTCGTCCAATTCGGCCGGCATCGAGTCGATTTCGGTGCGCAGTCGCGCGCATGCCTCGTCCACCAGATCGATCGCCTTGTCTGGCAGGAACCGGTCGGTGATGTACCGGTGGGACAGGGTGGCCGCGGCCACCAGTGCCGCGTCCTGAATCTTGACGCCGTGGAAGACCTCGAGGCGCTCACGAAGCCCACGCAGGATGGAGATGGTGTCCTCCACGTCGGGTTCGTCGACGAGCACGGTCTGGAATCGGCGTTCCAGCGCGGCGTCGTTCTCGATGTGCTTGCGGTACTCGTCGAGGGTGGTGGCGCCGATCATGTGAAGTTCACCGCGGGCCAGCATCGGCTTGAGCATGTTGCCGGCGTCGAGCGACCCCTCGGTCGCGCCCGCGCCGACCACGGTGTGCAGTTCGTCGACGAAGAGCAGGATGCGGCCCTCGCCCGCCTTCACCTCCGACAGGACGGCCTGCAGCCGCTCCTCGAACTCACCGCGGTACTTCGCCCCGGCCACCAGCGAGCCCATGTCGAGCGAGAAGACAGTCTTGTCCCGCAGCCCTTCCGGCACGTCGCCGCGCACAATCCGCTGGGCCAGGCCCTCCACGATGGCGGTCTTGCCGACGCCGGGGTCGCCGATCAACACCGGATTGTTCTTCGTCTTGCGGCTCAGGATCTGAATCACCCTGCGAATCTCAGCGTCTCGGCCGATCACCGGATCGAGCCTGCCGGCCTGGGCTTCGGCGACCAGGTCCCTGCCGTACTTCGCCAGGGCCTCGTAGGCGCCCTCCGGGGTTGCCGAGGTGACCCGTTGGTTGCCGCGCACGCTGGTGAGCGCGGCCAGGAACGATTCCCGGGTGATGCCATGATTCGCCAGGATTCGCCCGGCCGCGGTAGACGTACCCTCTTCCGCGAGAGCAATCAGGAGGTGCTCGACGGACACGTAGTCGTCCTTGAGCCGCTTGGCTTCCCGCTGGGCTGCGTCGAGCAACTTCGCCAGCCGCTGAGTGATCGACACTTGACCGGGCGTGGCGCCGGGACCGCTCACCTTGGGGCGCCGGCCCAGCTCGCGTTCCAGGTCGGCGCGCAGCATGGCGACGTCGGCACCCACGGCGACGAGCAGCCGTGGCACGAGGCCCTCCGGCTGGTCGATCAGCGCAAGCAGAAGGTGTTCACCGTCAACTTCGGTGTGGCCCATCCGAGTCGCTATGTTCTGCGCTTCCTGCAGCGCTTCCTGTGACTTCTTGGTCAGACTGTTGATGTCCACTGCAGCGTCCTCCTTCGGCGAGAGGTGGATTCGAGTTCTTCAATGCGGTCCAGAAGGTCGAGCACAAGCCCGATCGACGCGTAGTTCAACCCCAGCCCGAGACGCAGCCGCTGGATTCGGGCGACATTCGCCACAGCGGAAGCGTCGAACCACAAGTCGCCGAGCGCGTCCCGATGGCACGTGAGCAGGCCAAGTGCGGCAAAGCGGCGAACCAGGTCGGGATGCAGACCGCAGCGGCGTGCCAAGCTCTCCAGGCTCATTCGGGCCGGACGTGCCAGGACATACGGTCCTGCCGAGAGGGATGCGGTCATCGTCCCTTCCTTGGGTCGAAGGTGGATACCGAGGCGAGCTGTTCGAACAACTCGCGTTCACGGTCAGTTGGTTTCGTCGGCACCATCACTTTCACCTCGGCGTAGAGGTCGCCGGGTTTTCCGCGCGGGTTGGGCATACCCTCGCCGCGCAGCCGCAGCCGCCTGCCGGTATTCGAGCCGGGCGGAACCTTGACCTTGGCCTCGCCGCCGGGAGTTCGGATCGCAACCGTCGCCCCCAAAACCGCCTCCCACGGTGCGACCGGCAGATCGACGATGATGTCGCGCCCGTTGAGCCGGTAGCGCCGGTGCGGCTTGATCCGCACCACCAGGTAGAGGTCTCCGGGCGGACCGTCGCCCCTGCCCTGGCCGCCCTGTCCGGTCAACCTGATGCGCTGCCCGTCGGTCACCCCGCGAGGGATGGTGACCGTGTAAGTGCGGCCGTCAAGGGAGATCTGTCGCTTGCCGCCCTTGTAGGCCTCCTCGACGGTCAGCTCGAGTTCCGCTTCCTGGTCCGCGCCTGGGATGGAGCCGAATCCGCCGCCGCCACCGCCACCGAACAGGCTGCCGAACAGGTCCTCGACGTTGATCCCGCCAGCGCCGCCGAAGCCCTGGCTGTACTGCACCCGTGGGCCCGATCGACCACCACCACCGCCGCGGAAGTCCCCGAATCCGCCGCCGGCGCCCACCCGCTCTTCCCAGTCCTCGGGTACCTGCCGGAAGTCGTCGCCGAATCGGTCGTAACGCTTACGGGTGTCTGGATCCGACAGGACGCTGTAGGCCTCGTTGATGTCTTTGAACCGGTCCTCCGCGCTCGGATCCTTGTTCACATCAGGGTGGTACTTGCGGGCCAGGCTGCGGAACGCCTGTTGAATCTGTTCGCCGGTCGCGTCTCGCGGAATTCCGAGTATTTCGTAAAAGTCGCGGGCCACTGGGGTTCACTCCCCGCGGCGACTGACCACCACGGCCGCCGGTCGGAGCTGCCGTTCGCCCTCGCCGTAGCCTGGACGCACCACTTCGACGACCGTTCCCGGTGCCTGGTCCTCGCTTTCGACGACCCCCACCACCTCATGTCGCTGGGGGTCGAACGGAACGCCCTTCTCAGCGTCGCGCCGGTATCCGAGCCGCTCCAGCACGTGTCGTGCCTGGTCCAGGATGGTCCGCACCCCCTGGCCTACCGCGCCGGAGTCGTCGGCCGCATGGGCTATCGCCCGCTCGAGGTCATCCACGATGGGAAGCCACGCGCTGGTTGCCGAGGACCGTGCCGCCGTGCGTTCGCGATCCAGCTCGCGCGCGTACCGCTTGCGCAGGTTGTCGAGATCCGCAACCGCCCGCCGCCAACGGTCCTCGAGAAGGGCCAACTCGGCATCCGAATCAGGTTGCTGTGCAACCGATTCAGATGCCGAGCCGCCCG
>JAOPWF010000398.1 GCA_025965815.1 Mycobacterium sp. | reverse complement strand
GAGGAACGCCAGATACTCGTGTGGGGCGTCGGGGTGCCGGGCGTGCATCGCCTCGTCCAACTCGACGAACCGGGGTGTGGCAGCGCCGCATGCTTGGGCGAGGTGGGCGTCGTAGTCGGTGATGTTCGGCTCGAACCGCCCGGGGCAGGTGGACCACAGCGCTGCGGCGGCGCCGCCGTCGACCAGGTGCGCGGTGCCGTGCACGACGAACCAGGGGGTGACCAGTCGGAAGTAGTTTTGGTAGACCAGGTGGCGGGCGGTGCGGTCTGGGACGAGCCAGTGGGCGATGTCGGTTTCGCGGAGGGCGGCGGCGAGTACGTCGGCGACGGTCGGGATGTCGGCGTCTGTCGCGGGGCGGATCGCCATCTTCGCGCGTGCTTTCATGCTGCGCCTCCGGCGGCAGGGAAGGGGGTGCCGAGCGGGCCTGTGGTGTCGGTACGCTCGGCGCTGACCGACCGGCCGATGCCGGCGTAGATGTCCGGTCGGGTGGCGTTGAGGACGACAGCCCACAACACGCCGATTACGGCGGCAGCGAGGTACAGGCCGGGCAGCACCCACCGGGTCGAATCGTCGGGTTGGACACCGAGCAGCACGTCGAACTGGGCGACGGTCTCCCACAGCACCCAGCCGAGGGTGACTGCACCCAACAGCGGTGCTATCCAGCGCTGCCACGCCGACAGTTCCCGGGCGGGCTGGCGCTTGAAATACGCGATGACCGCCACGGACGCGAAGGCCATGAGGATCAGGACACCCAAGCCGCCGAGAACGGTTACCCAGAAGAACAGCTTCGTCATCGGGTCCCAGCCTTCGATCACGTAGGTGAGGATGACAACGATGGCGAGCGCGGACTGGGTGAGTGAGCCGGCCAGCGGGGCGCCGGTGGTGCGGCTCATGGACCCCATCCACTTCGGGAGGATGCGTTCCTTGCCGAGGGCGTATCCGTAGCGGGATGCGGTGGTGTGGAAGGCGAGCAGCGCGGCGAACAGGCTGGAGCAGAACAGGATGTGTCCGCAGTCGATCCAGATCTGGGCGAGGTGCTTGCCGGCCAGCACGAACATCAGCTCGCTGCCGTTGTCGGTGGCCTGTTTGATCAGGGTGCTGCTGCCGGCGGCGACGGCCATTGCCCACGAGCAGACGGTGTAGAGCACGCCGATTACCAGCAGCGACAGGTAGGTGGCGCGGGGGATGTTGCGTGCCGGGTTCTTCGCTTCGCGGGAGTACACGGCGGTGGCCTCGAAGCCCACGTACCCGGTGATCGCGGTGACCAGGGCGGCCCCGGCTCCGGCGCCCCACAGGTTGGCCGGGTTGAGCGTGGCGGTGTCCAGTCGCCCGCCGGCGGGGTGGGCGAGTTCGACCACGGCGTAGACGATCGCGATGACGATCTCGGCGTAGAGCAGGACGGTGAGGACCTTGCCGACGAAGGCGATACGCCGCACGCCGAGGATGGCGATCAGGAGCCAGGCGCCGGCCGCGAGCCACCCCCACGCGATGTGCACGCTGAACCGGCTGGCCAGGAACCCGGACAGCACGGCCCCGAAGCCGCCGTACAGGCCGATTTGCATCGCGTTGTAACCAAGGAGGGCCACGGCGGCAGCGCCGACGCCGGGGATACGGCCGAGGCCCTGCGCGATGTAGCTGTAGAAGGCGCCCGGGTTGACGATGCGCCGCGACATCTGGGTGTAGCCGACGCTGAACAGCCACAGCGGGATCATGATGGCCGCGTACGCGACCGGGATGCCGAGCACGCCGGTGACCAGCCAGCCGGTCGTGGCGCCGCCGGCGATGACGGTCAGCGGTGCCGCGCCGGTCGCGGCCAGCGAGATGACGGCGAGCAGGGTCAGTTTGCCGCGGTCGAGCGCGGCAGTGACGTTGCTGGCTGATGGCCCAGAGCGGCCGAGAGCCGGTGTTGTTGACGCCACAGTGAAAACTCCTCTTCGCGGAAGGCGTTTCTGTTGAGGGGATGAGCGATCCGCCTGCCGACGCATCGGTAGGCGGATACGTCAGTGGCCGCTGAGCACCCGGGCCTCGACGACCGCAGCAGTCGCGGCGAGCAACTCGCGCACGTCGGGGGGCAGGCCCGGCAGCAGGTAGTCGAGGAAGTCCGCGCCGTCGTAGTACGCCATCACGGCACCCAGCAGGTTGGTGACCTTCGCCAACCCGGCCAGGTGGACTTCGATCAACGGCATCTGGCGGCGCTTGTTCAGCGCGTCCGTGATGGAGACGCGGACCCAGACCCAGGAGTTGCCGTTCGACGGCTCGTACGCGGTGTGCTGCCGCAGGCGCTTGCGCCGCTTGACCCGTGAGACATGGTTCGCGTCGAGCAACCGTTGCGCGACCTGCTCGTGCGCGTCCAGGGCCAGGTAGTTGAGCCAGTCAGCGACGGGCCGGACGTCCGGCTCGTGCACGACTTGCTCAACGATTCGGTGAGTCAACGCCGTACGCGGCGGAGTGAAGTCGTAGCACACGAGGTTGCCGTCTCGCAGCATCACCTTGCCGTCCCAGATCAGCTCGCCGAGCAACGCCGAGGCAAGGCCGATGCCAGCGATGGCGGGATGAAGCTGGAGGTCGCCAGTCTGGTCATCGTGGGTCAGACGGAAGTAGTTGTCGGCGAGCGGCTGGTCCGGCTCCGCGACGGGCGAGCGTCGAACGGTCGGCACTTGCCGCCTCGGCGGCGGGGGCGACGGTGCAGGTGTTTGGGAGTGCTGCCGCGTAGGCGCCTGCCATGCTGGGGGCGCCGAGGCGGCCCGCGGCGGCGGCTGAGACTGCTCCGGCGGAAACCAATCTCTTCGCTCGCCGCGGGGGGACTGCTCAGGTATCGACGAGGGACTTTGCGTCGGCCAGTCACGGTGCCGGCCGTGCTCAGGACCGGCACCCCCCGGCGGATACGCGTAACTCATCTTGTCCCGCTCTCCGCTGGTCACGACCGCGCGTCGATGCCAGCAGCGTCGATGGTCGATAGGGAAGTAGGGGTTCTGTGCCCCGCCGCGCGTCCCGCCCAGATCCGCGCCCGCACTTCGCCGGCTCGTCGCTGATCGCGACGACCGGCCTGGTTGGTGGCGCTGTGGCGGTCACCGGGTCCGGTTACCTGGTGGCCGCCGTTCAGCGCGGTGCGGGTTGCCCTGGCTGTAGCCGGCTGCTGGTGTGGCGGCGCGGCAAGGCGGCCGACACCCGCGTACATCCACTCGGTGTCAGCCTCGGTGTCGGTGTCGGTGTCGGTGTCGGTGTCCGACCGTTCGTCGGGACGCCACCGTGGAGGAGAAACCAGGCCGGGCTCGATGAGCTCGAACCCGTCGAAGAAGCGCCCGATCTGCTGAGCATTGCGGGGCACCAGCGGGGTCGTGACGTGGAGTCGGGCGAACTCGGCGGCGAGCGCAGCGGCTGCCTTGGGCCGGTGTTCGCTGGTGGTGTGCGTCAGTGCGAGGTAGCTGCCTGGCGCGAGTGCGGCTCGAATGCGGGCGACGATCGCGGCAGCTTCGTCGTCGTCGGGGATCAAGTGCAGCATGGCCACGAGCAAGACTGCGGCGGGCCGTCGTAGGTCGATCAGGCTGCGCAGCTCAGGATTAGCGACGATGGCTTCGGGTTCGCGTACGTCGCCCGCGATGACGATGGCTTTGCGATCGTCGGCGAGTAAGGCTCGGCCATGCGCCAACACCATCGGGTCGTAGTCGACGTAGACAGTGCGGGCGAGCGGGTTGCCCTGCTGGGCGGCTTCGTGGACGTTGCTCTGCGTCGGCAGCCCGGAGCCGAGGTCGATGAACTGGTTAATCCCTGCCTTTAGGGCCAGGTAGCGCACGGTCCGTCCGATGAAGGCCCGGCTCTCCCGAGCGGCCGCGCGGCCGTCAGGGGCACCGACTTGCTCGCACACCTTGTTGATCGCGTCTGCCGCTGCCCGGTCGGCCTCGAAGTTGTCCTTGCCGCCGAGCTGGTAGTCCCAGACCCTGGCCACGTTGGGCGTGGATGTGTCGATCTTCGCCCAGGTGTCGTCGTCAGTCACCAGCGGTCTCCGTTCGAGCGGTCCTGCGATGAGGGCTGCGCCCCGGTGATGCCGGCGGCATCACCGGCGCCCACCTGGACGCCGCAGCTAAGGGCGTCGAGCCGCGCCGTCCAGCAGTGCGGCCAGCCGGCCATACTCGCGGCTATGAGCCGGTCAGCGATTCGGCGGGGCTGGCACGGGTAGCCGCCGCGCGGGGCGCATTGCCGGTTGCTGCACCTGGTGGGGTCGGCCGGATCGGCATGGTGCTGGTCCGCGAGACTGCTGCCCCAGCCCAGAAGCACCGGGTCCTTTGTGGACGCGTCGGGGCGGACAGTAGATGGCGTGGCGAGGATCGTCACGGCAGCTTGCCCGATCCAGTAACGCCGGGTACGGGGATCTTCACTGCGCCGCCGGGGATGGTCGGGCGTGCAGAGTCGCGGGCTGCGGCCTTGTTCAAGGCGGCGCCGAGGCCGGGGCGGCGGTCGCAGGCCGAACATCTCAGGTGTTCGCCACAGTCCGGGCACCACGAGGTGACCGAGCGCAGTACCCATCCAAGGGCGGTACCGGCGGCTACGGCGACGACGGCCATGGCGGCGATGAACGCAAGCATCGGTACCCGGTCCTTTCCGCGGGTGGCGTCAGACGCTGGCGTCACCGGGCTGTTGGATCGCTGCGTGGTGCTCGATCAACGTGCTGTTCACGCGGGTTCGGCTGGCCGACCGCGAGGCGTGACCCCTCACCTTCGAGGCGTCGTCGACACATCGATCGGGTTAGGCTTCATTGAACTTTGAGACAGCCCAAAAATCAACCTTCTCAGCTAACGTTGTATCTATCGAGCTTGCGTAGAGTTGGTGACGCTAAAACGGGCTGGTCCCGAACGGGCCATCCTCTATCGGTGTTGTGCGACGATGCGCGTATCATTTGAGTGAGACATCGTTTGGAGGCGGCGGTGCCCGAACTCGTTGGTCACGACCCGGTACGGCGTAGCTTCGCCAGGCTGTTCTTCAGCCTGCGCACGCGTGCGCGCGTCACCCAGGAGCGCGCTGCGAAGGAGCTGGAGCTCGGACGCGCGACGATCAACAGGATCGAAGCTGCGGAGGACGGCGTGAAGCTGCCGCGAAATGTGGTCACGGATATGGCGAGGCTGTTCGGCTGCGACGACAAGGAGCAGCAACTGCTGCTCGGGCTCGCTGCCGAAACCCGTAACGGTCGGCAGCAGTCCTGGTGGCAGGACTACTCCGGTTCGGAGGTCCCGGCCTGGTTCAGCCTGTACCTCTCCCTGGAAGGGTTCGCGAAGCACATCCGTGTCCACTTCGGCGAACTGCTACCGGGGCTGTTGCAAGACCAGGCATACGCCCGGGCCGTCATCAGCGTTCCGCCTGACTATTGGTCTGCGGAGGAGGTGGAGCGCCGTGTGGAGTCGCGGCTGCGTCGCCAACAGATGCTGGAGGGTGAGCCTCCCGTGTTCGAGGCCATCGGTTCGGAAGGTGCGCTGTACCGGATGGTCGGGGGCGACGACGTGATGGGGCAGCAGTTGAAGCGCATCCTCACGCTGACCGAGCGCGACAACGTGACCGTGCGGATCATTCCCTTCCATGCCGGCGTGCACGCCGGCATGGCTGCGTCTGATTTCACCCTGCTGGACTTCCCGAAGACGGCCATATTCGGAGGCATTGGGAACGGGGTCGGCAGCAACGGGGTCGGCAGCAACGGGGCCAGCAGCAACGGGGC
>JAOPWF010000396.1 GCA_025965815.1 Mycobacterium sp. | reverse complement strand
TCGACAGGATCGCCGCCAGCATCACCGAGGCGATGATCGCGTACGTGATGGACTTCAGGAAGCCCTGCGGGAACAGCAGCAGCGGCAACGACGACGCCACCATGAACACCGAGGAGAACATGATCGTGCGGCCCGAGGTCATCACCGTTCTCCGGACGGCCGCCTCGGTGTCGTAACCCTCGGCTAACTCCTCTCGGAACCGGCTGACAATGAACAGGCCGTAGTCGACTGCGATGCCGAGCCCCATGAGGGTTACCACCGGCTGGGCGAAGAAGTGCACCGGCGCGAACTCGGCGACCAAACGCATGATGCCGAGCGCGCCAGCGATGGTCAGGCCGCCGATGATCGCGGGCAGGCTGGCGGCGATCACGCCGCCGAACACGAAGAACAGCACCACCGCCACCAGCGGGATGGCCGCGACCTCCGCCCGCTGCTGGTCCACGCCGATGGTTCCGGTCAGTTCAGCGGCGAGCGGCTGCAGGCCGGCGAGTTGGACGTCGACGCCATCGATGGCCAGGGCGTCCTTGACCGTCTTGCCGTCCTTGCCGACGGCCTTGTTGTAGTTGTTCAGGATCATGTCGTCGTTGTCGCCCTTGAGCTGGATCGACATGAACGCGTGCTTCTTGTCC
This sequence comes from Mycobacterium sp., assembly GCA_025965815.1. Classification (GTDB taxonomy): domain Bacteria; phylum Actinomycetota; class Actinomycetes; order Mycobacteriales; family Mycobacteriaceae; genus Mycobacterium. The sequence goes on along the minus strand of JAOPWF010000396.1, from coordinate 4,258 downwards.
GCGTCCGACATGTTCTTCAACAACTCGGGACTCTTGAAGTAGCCAATCGACCGCAGAATCTGGTCGGGGTGGTCCTTCTCGACCTGGGCGAGGTTGTCCAGCACCTTCTTGCTGAATGCCGGGTCGTCGACGGTCTTGCCGTCGGGCGCGGTGTAGATGGCGATGATGTGGCCCGAGGTGTCCCGGCCGTAGGTCTTGTCGGCCAGCACCGAGGCCGCCACGGATTGGCTGCCCTCGTCGTAGAAGCCGCTCTGGGTGACGTGTGCGCCCAGGCTCATGCCGAAGATGCCGCCACCGAGGCACAGTGCGACCATGACCCCGATCACGGCGAATCGGTAACGGTACACAGTTCGACCCCACCAGGCGAACACGTAAGCTCCTTACTAAGTCTGTGGCGACCCGCGCATTACTTCACTTGTCATACGCGCGAGGTCAGTAGCGAGGACAGCGGCCGGAACGGCTGCAGCCAAGCCCCCTGCTCAGGCAGCGAATCTAGGCCGATTCGCGGTAGCGGTTCCCGGAACACACCGGGTATGTCCTCCAGGTCGACAAACTCCAAGGTATCCGACGCTAGCGCCCAGCTCGCATGTTCGCGAAATCCGAGCACTTGAACCGGCGTACCGGCCCTGGCGATCTCTTCCAGCGGCTGCCGGAAGGCCTGTCCGTCGGCGGACGCCACCAGCACGCCGGCCAGCCCTTCGCTTCGCCGGAGGGCGATGTGGTGCAGCATGTTGCTGTCGACGTCGCTGTCGTCATCGATCTTCGGCTTGGCGAAAACCGCGAAGCCCACGTTACGCAATGCCTCCACCCACGGCCGGACGACATCGGCGCTGCCAGGAGCGATATTGGTGAAGACGGTGGCCTCCGGCTCGAGCGCAACGCCATCCCGTTCGGCCGAGAGCTCGGCGGTGCGCTCCAGCAGCCAGCGGCCGAGCGCGTCGAAGCGTGGCCGGTGGGCCGCGGTGGGCCTGCCACCCAGAATCGAACCGAGCCCCATGTCAAGGTTGGGCGCGTCCCACACCAGCAGCACGCGTTCAGTGGCGAGTGTCACAGGCGGGTCGGGCGACGGTGCGGTGATGACTTCGTCGGTCACGCTCATGATCAGGTCTCTCTGCTCTTCGCGCGAGCGCTCATCGGGTGTCTCTTGCTCTTCGCGCGAGCGCTCATCGCAGCTTCTCCCAGAGCAATTCGGCGACGGCGCTGCCCGCTTCGCGGGCCTTCGTCTCGTATTTGGTGATCGGCCGGGCCGCCGAGATCGCCAATCCCCCGCAAGCGGGAGGTGCCCGCACGCCGGCGTCCGCTCCCACGCGACGCAGGCGTGGTTCGGCGTCACCGGCCTCGGCAATCTGCGCCGCATAGCCGGCGTGGTCGGTCGCGGCATGTAGCACGCCGCCGGGTCGCAACCGGTCGGCGATCAGTCCGATGGTGGCCGGTTGCAGCAGCCGCCGCTTGTGATGGCGGGACTTGGGCCAAGGGTCGGGGAAGAACACCCGGACCCCAGTCAGCGAGCGGGGGCCGAACATGTGCTCGAGCACGTCCAGGCCGTCACCGCGGACCAGCCGGATATTGCGCACGTCGTCCCGTTCGATATTGCTGAGCAGCTGCGCAAGCCCACGGCGGTACACCTCGACGGCGACCACATTGAGATGCGGCTCGGCCTGCGCCATCGCCAGCGTCGAGGTTCCGGTGCCGCAGCCGATCTCCAGCACCACCGGGGCGTGGCGGCCGAACCAGGCATCAGCATCGATCGGGTCGCCAGGCCTATCGGGCCAGCGCGCCTGCGTGCCGATGTGCGGCCACAGGCGGTCCCACGCCTGCTGCTGGGCTTCGGTGAGGGTCGAGCGCCGGGAACGGAAACTTGTCACCCGGGGATGTAGATGCGCCGAGGCCGGTAAGTCGGGTCGGGTCATCGCCGCCTCTCGGGCGTGGAGAATCCAGCGGCGCGACCCCCGCGCTGCGCATGCATCCATCCATCGTCGCTCATCTACCTAATATGCACCCGCATTGTGGGGCAGATTGATACCCAACAGTTGCCTTCGGCTGCTACGTCGCCGCGCTGCTCCACAGGCCGGCACGGCCACGCGCTCGCGTGGGGGCTGCGAAGATGCCACCATTTCCAAGGTCGGGCACTTCTCCGGCGTGGGGGATGACGAGCATCAGCGTGGGAATAGGTGTGAGCGGACCAGCACAGAAGCAGGGTTACCAGATCTTCGTCGGTGAGCTGAGGCGTTTCGCTGACGAGGCACGTCGTCCTGGGTTGACGCCGATCATCGAGCGACTTGCGACCCCGCTGCGTATTGCGGTGCGCGGGCGCGCCGGTGTCGGCCGCGGCACGGTCGAACGTGCGCTGACGGCCGCCGGTGTGGACGTGACCGACGATCACGGCACCGCTGAGGTGCACGTCGTGGTCGTGGCAGAAGTGGTCAAACCGGAGGATCGCGCGGCGGTCGCCGCAGGCGCGCGGCCCACCATGGCGGTGCTCAACAAGGCTGACCTGGTCGGATTCGGTCCCGGCGGCCCTGTGGAAATCGCGTCCCGCCGCAGCGTCCGCTACCGGGCACTGATCGGTGTGCCCGTCGTGCCGATGATCGCCCTGCTGGGTGCCGCCGCGCTCGACGACGAGTTGGTCGACGCCCTGTGCACGCTGGCCACCGACCCCGTGGATCTGCGATCCACGGACGCGTTCGTCAACTCCGAGCACCGGCTACCCCGCACCGTGCGGGCGCGTCTACGGGAAACGCTGGACCTGTTCGGCATCGCGCACGCCGTGCTGGCGCTACGGCAGGGTGTTGACGCCGCGGCCTTGCCCGCACTGCTGCGCAGCCTGAGCCACGCCGACCGCGTGCTGGAGCAACTCGAGGCCACCGGCGCCGAAGCCCGGTATCGACGCCTACTCTCGGCGGCCGCCGAGTTGGAGGCACTGGCCATCACCACCGGCGACGAACGTCTCGCCGAGTTCCTGCGGTCCGACGAGGCTGTCATGGCGAGAATGGCCGCCGCCGTCGATGTAGTGCAGGCGGCCGGCCCCACGGTCGACCCCGGCGACGGGGCCGCCGCGCATCGCTGCCGGGCGGCCCGGTGGCAGCGCTACGGCCGCGGACCGGTCACCACGGTGCACCGTGCGTGTGGCGCCGACATCGCCCGGGGTTCGCTGCGACTTCTCCACCAGACGTCACCGCCGGCCGGTGAGGTCCGATGACCGACCCGGTCGCCGAGGTCGACGCGATGGTGGCGCGGATCGACCCCGGGCTCAGCTCACCAGGGGTGAACAACCGCGACTTCGTACTGGTCACCGGTCCATGGCTGGCCGGCACCAGTAGCCTGATCGCCGCCCTGCGCGAGCGGTTGCCGGACCACACATTTGTCGAGGCCGACGACGTCGGCCCGACCGAGGCCCCGGCGGCGGTGGTCTTCGTCGTGTCGGCGGTAGCGCTGTTGACTGAATCCGATTGTGCCCTGGTGGATCTCGCCGCTACGCACACCGACCTGCTGGTCGGCGCGGTGTCCAAGATCGACGTCCACGGCAACTGGCGCGACGTGCTGGCCGCGAACCGGTCTGCGCTCGCCGCCCGGGCACCCCGGTACCGCAATGTGCCATGGGTGGGAGCGGCCGCCGCACCGGAACTGGCTGAACCGAACATCGACGAACTTGTCGAGCTGCTGCAGGGCCGGCTGGCCGATCCGGCGCTGAAACGACGGAACAGGCTGCGCGCCTGGGAATCCCGGCTCCAGACCGTCATCGGCCGGCATCAGGCCGACGGGGCAGGAGCGGACCGCAAGGCACGGGTCGCGGCCCTCCGCGAGCGTCGCGACGAGACACTGCGGCAGCGCCGGCTGACGAAGTCTGAGCGAACTATCGCACTGCGCAGCCAGATTCAGCAGGCGCGGGTGCAACTGGCGTACTTCGCCCGGAACCGGTGCACGTCGGTCCGTGCCGAACTGCAGGAGGATGCCTCGTCGATGACGCGGCGGCGGGTGCGCGGGTTCGAGCCGTACGTACGCGGCCGGGCCAACGAAGTGGTGGAGGAAGTCGATCAGGGTGTCACCCAGCACCTGGCAGGCGTAGCGGCTGAGCTGAGCCTGACCGCACCCGCCGCAAGACCCACCCCGCAGCCGCCGGACCTACCCGCACCGCCGCTGAAATCCCGCCGGCTGGAGACCCGGCTGATGATGCTGCTCGGTGCAGGCTTCGGGCTGGGTGTGGCGCTGACTCTGACTCGGCTGTTAGCCGATCTGGCTCCCGGCCTCACCGCCGCGG
>JAOPWF010000379.1 GCA_025965815.1 Mycobacterium sp. | reverse complement strand
TGACTTCGAGGCGGTCCTCGCCGAGGTCTTCGACCGGTCCGAGGCATCCGTCGTCCGGTTCCCCAACCCGCTGACCGGCGGGTACTCGACCAATACGGTCTACGTCGCGAGTTAGATGTCGGACCGTAGTGACGTCGCGATCTTCGCGTTCCGGCAGGAGTGTTGACCGCGTCAACACCCCTCGCTGTTTCCGCAGGTCGCGGTACGTCGTTTCGCGTAGCGTCCGATATACTCGTTGGCGGCATTCGCCCAGCTCAAGGATAATTTCGGTGATGGGTGAGGAGGGATTTCGATTCCCCTTAGCTCCACTAATTGGCACAGCTGGGAGTACTTACTCAAACGGTCAGTCAGATCTGTTACTGCCAGGTGTTCTAGGCTGCGCCCGGTTTCGAAGCCGCCGATCATTCGGAAATGGTTCTGTTTACCGTTGAGGTAGGCCAGCCACGCCACACCGACTTTGTAGTCTGCGTCGGCGGGGCGAACACGAGCCGGCTCAGCGCCTCGGTGGGGCCGAGGATCCTCCGGAAGCCCTGCTCGTCTCGGCGTCGAGCCGTGCGAATGCCGCGGATGCGTACGGGGCGATGACGGCGAACGCGCCGAGCAGCGCGTCGCTGGAACGCGTGCCGTCGCCGGCGACCAGATCCACGTAGTTGAAGTCATCGCCGGTAAAAGCGCGTGCTGGCTCCGGAAGGACTGTGCGGAGCGCGATCTCGACCGCGGGATCCAGCAGCGAAACTTTGATGGCTCGGACGGTGGATAGGTGGTGGGTGATGATCTGCACCACGGTGTCCATCGCGGCGCCGGGTTCGGTGAAACCCCAGTAACCGGTGAGGGCGGGGTCGAACATCGATCCGAGCCAGTGCAGCACGGCCGGTCGGGTCGCCGACGCCCATAGCATCGCTCCGGCCAGCACTCGATGGAGCGCACGTCACGTACCGCGACCGGTCGACGCCGATTGGCGGCCTCCTGCAACGACGGGACGAGGTCACAGCTACTTAAGGTCTTTCGACTCTTATCGCGGCGCCGACTGAGGCGTTTAGTCAAGCTCGCGAGCCTTACCTATCGCGCCCTCGGTGGTGAGTAACTCGTCCTGATCGGTGATGCCTATCCACGCTAGGGCTAAGGAAGAAACGCCATGAAGTATGTCGCACCCGGTCAACCGGGAAGCATCGTCGAGGTCGCGCTGCGGAGTGAGAACTTCATCGGCGGCAAGTGGTTGGCGCCGATGCACGGCAACCTGTTCTAACCATCCGCTGACCACTACGGCAGTTGCTGCGGCGCATCACCGGGCCGGACCAACGCAGGCGTGCGATTCGTTCCGGCACCTGTCCACGACTACCGATTGGAGCGCGCCATGAAGGCCGCCCTCGTCACCGATTTAAACGCACCCTGCAGATCTGCGACCCGCCGATCCCCGAGCCCGGACCTGGTGAGGCTCACAGTATGACCGAGATGCACACTGAAGCCCCGTCATCGTATCCGCCGCCGGCGGAGTTCGCCGAGAACGCCAACGCGACCACCGAGCTGTACCGGGCTGCCGAGGAAGACTGGCTGGCGTTCTGGGCGAAGCAGGCCGACCGGCTGTCGTGGGAGACGCCGTTTACCGAGGTGCTCGACTGGTCGCAGGCGCCGTTCGCCAAGTGGTTCGTCGGCGGCAAGCTCAACGTGGCTTACAACTGCGTGGACCATCACGTCGAGGCGGGGCTCGGCGACCGGGTGGCCATCCTCTGGGAGGGTGAGCCGGTCGGCGATCACCGCAGCCTGACCTACTCCGACCTGCTGGCCGAGGTTTGCAAGACCGCCAACGCGCTGACCGACCTGGGCTTGGTCGCCGGCGACCGCGTCGCGATCTACATGCCGATGGTGCCCGAGGCCATCGTGGCGATGCTGGCCTGCGCGCGGCTGGGCATCATGCACAGCGTCGTGTTCGCCGGCTACTCCGCGTCAGCCCTCAAAGCCCGTATCGAGGATGCCGAGGCAAAGCTGGTGATCACCACCGACGGGCAGTACCGGCGCGGCAAGGCGGTGTCGCTCAAGGAGGCGGTCGACGAGGCGATAGGGACCGCTGACGGCGCGAAGGGCACAGTTGAGCACGTCCTGGTGGTGCGGCGCACCGGAATCGATGTCCCCTGGACCGACGGACGCGACCTGTGGTGGCACGACACCGTTGACCCGGCCTCGCCGGAGCACACCCCCGAAGCGTTCGACGCCGAGCATCCGCTGTTCCTGCTGTATACCTCCGGTACCACCGGCAAGCCGAAGGGCATCGTGCACACCACCGGGGGCTATCTGACGCAGGCGTCGTACACGCACAACTACATCTTCGACATCAAGCCGGAGACCGACGTGTTCTGGTGCACCGCCGACATCGGCTGGGTCACCGGGCACACCTACATCGTCTACGGCCCGCTGTCCAACGGCGTCACCCAGGTCGTCTACGAGGGCACCCCGGCCTCGCCGACCGAGCACCGTCACGTCGAGGTCATCGAAAAGTACGGCGTGACAATCTATTACACGGCGCCCACGCTGATCCGCACGTTCATGAAATGGGGCCGTGAGATCCCCGACGCCCACGACCTCTCCAGCCTTCGGCTGCTGGGCTCGGTTGGTGAGCCGATCAATCCCGAGGCGTGGCGATGGTACCGGGATGCCTTCGGCGCCAACAAGACTCCGATCGTCGACACCTGGTGGCAGACCGAGACCGGCTCGGCGATGATCTCGCCGCTGCCGGGCGTCACCGCGGCCAAGCCGGGTTCGGCGATGGCAGCGCTGCCAGGGATCTCGGCGAAGATCGTCGACGACGACGGCAATCAGCTCGAGCCAGGCGCCGATGACGCTGAGCATGTCACGGGGTACCTGGTCCTGGACCGGCCGTGGCCGTCGATGCTGC
>JAOPWF010000310.1 GCA_025965815.1 Mycobacterium sp. | reverse complement strand
AACGCGGGCCACTATGCCTCCGGGAAGGTGCCGGGTTCCCAACTGCCTTTTCGGGCGAAGTTGCGAGCAGCGCCTGTCCTGACGGCGTGCCTCCTTCTAGCCTATGGCTTGGGGAAGGGGACGTGCTGTGGCGAGATTCCTGTTTGCTTCGACGTCCGTGCCCGGGCACGTCATGCCGATGTCAGTACTAGTCCGGTGCCTGATCGAGCGTGGACACGAAGTGCGGTGGTACACCGGCGCCGGCCTGCGCGCCGACGTCGAGGCCAGTGGCGCGGGCTTCCATCCGATCACGCACGAGATCGACTTCACCAAGGTGACGCCGGTCGAGCTGGCGCCGGAGCTGCGCACGGCTTCGCGGGTCGAGCGCGTCCGGTTGTATCTCGAGCGAGCCTTCATCGACGCAGCGCCGGGCACGGTACGGGACCTCGAGCAGATCTTGGCCGACTTCCCCGCCGACGTTTTGGTCGCCGACCAGCTCGTGCTGGCAGCGTCGATGGTGTCCGAGCGCGGCGGGCCGCCGTTCGCCCGAGTCGCCACCACCCGGCTCGGCACCTACAGCAGGGACACGCCACCTCCAGGTCTCGGGCTCCCTCCGGGCGTCGGCCTGTGCGGACGGCTACGCGACCGAGTGCTGACCGCTGTCCACCGCCACCTCCTGCTCCGCCGGACGACCCGGCACCTCGATGACGTCCGGCAGGGATTGGGCCTGGCGCGGCAGCGCCGGTCAGCGTTCGACGGGTTCATGTCGCCGTGGCTGTTCCTCCAGGACACCGTCGAGTCCTTCGAATATCCACGCAGCGATCTTCCGCCGCAGGTTCACTTCGTCGGCGCGCTGGTCCCAAAGCCTGCGGATTTTGCTCTGCCGTCATGGTGGCCCGAACTCCGCGGCGACAGGCCGATCGTGCTGGTCACCCTGAGCACGGTCGCCAACGCCCGCGCCAACCTGATCGCCCCGGCTGTCGAGGCGTTCGCGGGAGCGGAGGTGACCGCGATCATCGCCACCGGAAGCGCCGAGTTCGCCCAGCCTGCGACCCTGCCCGCGAACGTCCGCATCGAACCGTTCGTACCGCTCGCCGCGGTGATGCCGCAGGTGGACGTGTTCGTCACCAACGGCGGGTACGGCGGCGTCCAGACGGCCCTGACGCATGGGGTACCGATGGTGGTGGCCGGGGTAACCGAGGAGAAGCCCGACATCGCGGCGCGGATCGCCTGGTCCGGCACCGGTGTCCGGCTACCGACCGACGCACCGACCGCCGACGTCCTCCACACCGCCGTCCGCGAAGTCCTCGACAACGACCGCTACGCGAAGGCCGCCGCGCGGCTCGCCGACGACCTCAGCCGACACGACGCACCTGCCGAGGCCGCCGATCTACTAGAAGAACTCGCCCGCACCGGCCGCCCAGTACTCCGTTAGTAGCCTCGCTTTCCCTTAAGGAGGCAGCAAAGTGCGCACGAGCGGTCGCCGGGTGCACTGACGATTACGTGCTGATCTTACAAACGCTGAGCGCTGTTAACCTGTGGCTATGCGTGGTGCGGGTGACCAGCTCAGTATCGGTGAGCGGATCGCGTTCTACCGGCGGCGGCGCGGGCTGTCGCAAACGGTCCTTGGCGACCTGGTGGGGCGCACCGAAGACTGGCTGAGCAAGATCGAGCGTGGTGAGCGGGACATCCGCAGGCTGGACGTGCTCGCCGAGCTCGCGCGGGCGCTGCGAGTCACGCTGGGCGATCTGCTCGGCGAACCGGTGCTCATGGAGGAGCAGGAACAGAACGACGACGTCCCGGCTATTCGTGACGCGCTGATGGCACCTCGTCGGCTGTCCCGGACGTTGTTCTCGTCTGACTCGTCATCTGAGTACATCGACCCTGCACCGGTCGCGCAGCTGGTTGAAGGCGCGTGGTCGAACTACCAAAAAGGCGATCTCGGACGTGTCGTCACGGCGCTGCCGGGCTTGATCAAAACCACGCAGGCCATGGAGGCCGCGTCGGTGGATGACAGCACCTACCGGCGAGCCTGTGCCGCTGTGTCGGCCCGGGTGCACCACCTGGCCGCGACCACGCTCAGCAAGATCGGCGAGGCTGATCTTGCGTGGATCGCTGCTGAACGGGCCATGCAGGCAGCGGACGAGGCGGACGATCCGCTTGTGCTGGCCTCTGCCGCTCGGTCCGGCACGCATGCGTTGCTCGCGGTCGGCCGGTTCGACGATGCGCTTGAACTCGGCGATGTCGCAGCTAAGTGGCTGCTGCCGCAGATGGCATCCGGCGATCCGGCAGCACTAAGCCTGTACGGGATGCTCTACCTCCGTACCGCTGTTGCTGCCGCCAGGAACCAGGACCGATCCACTGCGAACGAGCTGCTAGGACACGCAAAAGGCGCTGCTGACGAGCTCGGAGTTGATGCGAACTACTGGCAGACCGGGTTCGGGCCGGCCAATGTCGAGCTGCACAGGCTGTCGGCGGCACTGGATCTGGGTGACGTTGCCCAGGTAGTTGAGTCAGCACCCCGGGTCAACGTGGACCACCTGCCTGCGGAACGCCAAGTCACGCACCTGATCGACTTCGCCCGGGCACTGAGCCTGCTTGCCAAGGACGACGATGCACTCCAAGCGCTGTTGGAGGCCGAGCAGAAGTCGCCGACGATCGTCCGGCACAGCACGATGGTGCGAGAGGTCGTGCGGTCGATGTACCGGCGCACTCCGGTCTCGGCAGGCAAGAAGTCATCAGCGCTGTTGGCGCTGGCTGAGCGCTGCGGCGCGGTGAGGTAGACAGATGACATCGCGGGTTCTCGGACTGGTCGGGGCGGGTGCTGGTGGGGTCGAGGACCTGCTGCCACGCATCATCAAGCCTGCGCAGGACGCGGGGTGGACGGTGGTGGTCACCCTCACCCCCACCGCAGGTCGCTGGCTGGCCGAGTCAGGTGCGCTCGCTGAGATCGAAGACGCCACCGGCTACCCGGTCCGAGTCGAGCCCCGGTCGCCGTCCGCGAACAGTCCGCACCCTGAGCCGGACTGCTACCTGGTCGCGCCGGCGTCGGCGAACATGGTTGCGAAACTGTCGCTCGGCATCGCTGACAATCAAGCATTAACGCAGGTAAACGAGGCTATCGGCACGCTCAATCTGCCAGTGATCGTGTTTCCGCGGGTCAACGCGGCGCATGCTCGTCAGCCGTTTTGGAACATGCACATCGATAACCTGCGGCGAGTTGGTGTGCACCTGCTCTACGGCGACGACGTCTGGCCACTGCACGAACCGCGGAGCGCTCCTGCTCGTGAACTGCCATGGTCGGCCATGTTGTCCGCGATCGAGGAAGCCGTT